>ONYV01000059.1 GCA_900322105.1 uncultured Eubacteriales bacterium
CCCAGTCCGATCGGGATGCCTGCACGCATTCCGCTGAGAAATTCCGAACGGTTACTCATTTAATGATCCCCAGCGATCCCAGCAGCAGCGCAAACAGCAGCACAGGAGCGATATATTTTATCATAGCGATATACAGCGTCTTTCTCCCGAACTTCTCGCCGTTTTTCGTTGCCTCATCAATGATCGTTTTCGGCTTGATGATCCAGCCGACCAGAATACAGGTGCCGATTGCAACGACAGGCATTAAGATGTTGTTGCTGAGATAGTCAAACAGATCGAGCAACTGTCCTGTTTTTCCTCCGGGCAGCGGACACTCAAAGTACATGATATTGTAACCAAGGCAGATTATGATACCCAATATCAGCGCTGCGATCCCCTCGAATACCGTCGACTTTTTTCTCTCCCAGTGCATTTTATCCATAACACTGGACACGACCGCTTCGAGAATGGAAATAGCACTGGTCAGCGCCGCAAAGAATACCATAATGAAGAAAACAGCGCCCACCACGTTTCCAACGGGTCCCATCGCCTGGAACACCTTTGGCAGCGCCATAAACATCAGTCCGGGACCTGCCTGCTGCAAGCCTTCTTCTCCCAAGAAAGCGAACACGGCAGGAATGATCATGATGCCTGCTAAAAAAGCCACGGCGGTATCAAAGATCTCGATACGGTTGACAGACTTCATCAGATTGCTGTCATCCCTGAAATAAGAGCCGTAAGCAACCATAATGCCCATCGCCACGCTGATGCTGTAAAACAGCTGTCCCATCGCATCCAAAATGACGGTAAAGACGTCGCTGAAGCTCTTGCCCTCAAAGCTCGGGATGAGATAGATCTTTAGTCCGTCCATACCTGTTCTGCCTTCTGCGCCTTTCACCGTCAGTGAAAAGATCGCAATGGCGATCACGAACAGCAGCAATATCGGCATCAGCACCTTAGACAGCGCTTCAATGCCCTTATTGACGCCGATAAACACGACCACCGCTACGACCGCCAAAAAGATAAAGGTATAGAGGATCGGCTCACAGTTCGTAATGCCGAAGGGCTGCACCGCAGGGTCATAATTACCGGTGATAAAGCCCGTAAAGTAAGAAGCGTCCGCTGCAAGCTCACCCTGTCCGATACAGAAAGCAACGCAGTATTTCAGCACCCATCCGCCGATCACGCAGTAATAGGGCAGGATCATAAACGGAACGATCGTAGCGATTGCGCCGATCCATCCCGATTTTTTGTGCAGCTTGCCGTAGGCAGTCAGCGCACTCTGCTTTGTTTTTCGACCGATCGAAACTTCCGTCACCAGCATCGTAAAGCCGAAGGTCAGCGCCAGGATGATATACACCACCAAAAACAGACCGCCGCCGTCCTTTGCCGCCAAATACGGAAATCTCCAGATGTTTCCCAGACCGACCGCACTGCCTGCCGCAGCCAGGACAAAGCCGATCGAGCTGGAAAACGAGTTTCGTTTTCCTGTTGTCTTCTCGCTCATAATTTCTCCTTTCATGTATGAAGCATCATTTTCAAATATCAATATTATTGTACACCCAAAACACAGGTTAGTCAATTATTATCGAGTATTTTGTCGAAATAGATATTTTTTAATTTGCATCCGCTGTTTCGGCTCAAAAAAGAGCTTTTGCCAAAAAAGCAGCCCCGACAAGCTGAATTTTGTGGAATTGAACAATGTGGTTATTGACTTTTGAAGAAGAGGTGTATTATAATCAATATACAAAAAAGAAAACAGGGAGTGAAAACTCAAATGGAATTTAACCGAAAAAATATGGCGAAGATATTTTTTCTGGCAGCAGGAACGATACTGTTTTACCTGAGCTTCAAGCACATGGACATCGTATTCTCCTTTATCGGCTGGCTGGTCGGAGTATTGACGCCATTTATCATCGCAGGCGTTGTCATCTTCATCCTGAATGTGCCGCTGAAGGTCATTGAACGTCATCTTTTCCGACCCAAAAACGGAAAGCCCGTCAGTCAGATCAAGGAAGCGCTGCGAAGACCCATCGCCATCGTTTTGTCGATCAGCCTGTTTCTGGTCATCATCACCGTTTTTCTGCTCATCATCATCCCTGAAATCGGCAAAAGCCTTACGACCATTGCCGAAAAGATCCCGGGAGTCATCAGCAATATTCAGGAATGGATCGCCGAGATGGGCAAGCGTGACGATTTCTTCGGAAAGGTAGCCTCTGAAATCAATATCGACTGGGATACCATCAACAAGACGACTGTCAATTTCCTGCAGTCAAACGGCACAACGCTTCTGAACTCTGCGGTGAATGTCATTACCACCGTATTCAGTGCGGCAGTCAACGTTTTCCTCGGCATCGTGCTTGCCATCTACATTCTGGCAAAAAAAGAAAAGATCGCTTCCAGCGCCAAAAAACTGACGTATGCGCTGCTGCCGACCAAAAAAGCGGATTTTGCCATCGAAGTCGGAAGACTGACGAATATGTCTTTCTACAACAGCATCACAGGACAGATGATCGAATGTGTGATCATCGGCACTTTAACAGCCCTCGGCATGACGCTGTTCGGTTTCCCCTATGCGGCTTTGGGCGGCGTTGTTGTGGCGCTGATGTCGTGGATCCCGATGTTCGGTATCTTCATCGGCTCAGCGATCGTAGCGCTGCTGCTGCTGGCTACCGCCGACCCCATGCAGGCGATCTGGTTCATCATCTATATGGTGATCCTGCAGCAGATCGAAGGAAACCTCATCTTCCCCAGAGTCGTCGGCTCACGCATCGGTCTGCCGCCGATCATCATGATCTCTGCCATCGTCCTGTTCAGCGCCTTCTTCGGACTGATCGGACTGCTGGTCAGCGGACCTGTCACCTTCGTGATCTATACCCTGCTGCGCCGCTTTGTCTATAAAAAGATCGAAGACAAAAAGATACCCGAATCGAAATACGGCGTGCATTTCGACTCGAAAAAGGATGATGAAACACTGAAAAGCATTCAGAACGATCTCAACAAAATGGCGCATCCCTCCGACGGAACAGCAGCCGATCCCAACGCTCCCGCAAACGGAAAAACGGCACACTATCAGGAAGAATCCGTCAAGCATACCGTTTATACCACACTGAAAGAAAAGATCATCAAGCTGACCAAAAATCAGGACGAGGACGAAGACGAAGACGGCGAGGACATCGAAAGCGACGCCACAGAAGACGGATCGTCCCATGAAAACGAGTAATACACAATAGACTTCCTCGTAAACAGAGTGCAGAGCCTTGAAGCGGCGCACTCTGTTTTCCTTTTGATGCAAGATGTGATATGCTTTTTCTCGTGCCTTATTTTGTGAATAATGTATTACAATTCCGCCGAAAAGCGGATACTTCTCGTCAAAATTATCAAAATGATAAAAAACTATTGTAATTTTATGGTGATGATGATAGAATAAAAATGAATATTGCAATCAATTTTGGGGGGAGAGAATTGCAGAAATTCAGACGATTATGCAGCCTGATACTAATCATTGCTACACTGACAGGAGGAAACATCATGGCAAATGCAGCAAAGAACGACCGCACTACACCACAAACGGTCACATTTTCCCATGAGCTTGATGCGCAGGCATACAGCGGAAACGACTTGGGAGCCGTTTATTCACCCGCCTTCACCACCTTCAAGGTATGGGCGCCGACCGCTTCAAGAGTCGCAGTCAAGCTATATTCCACAGGAAGCCCCGAAGAAACGGGCGCTTCTGTCCTTTCGACCACCCCTATGGTCAAGGAAGACAAGGGCGTCTGGAGCCTTAAACTGATCGGCGACTATCAGAACACCTACTACACCTATCAGGTGACAGTGAACGGTGTGACAAGAGAAACAGCAGATATCTACGCAAAAGCAGCAGGCGTCAACGGCAACCGCAGCATGGTGGCAGACCTTGCGAAAACAGACCCTGACGGCTGGAACAAGGATGAACATATCTTGTATGACGACGCAACGGATGCGATCGTCTGGGAAGTACATATCAAGGACTTTTCAAGCAGCGAGGTGTCGGGCGTTTCCCTGAAACACCGCGGCAAGTACTTAGCTTTCACCGAACAAGGCACGACCCTTGACGGAAAGCAGGGGTACTCCACCTGTATCGACTATCTGAAAAAACTCGGCGTCACTCATGTGCAGCTTTTGCCTGTGTATGACTACGCCACCATTGATGAATCCAAGACAGACTCGGACGAATTTAACTGGGGATATGACCCGAAAAACTACAATGTCCCCGAAGGCTCTTATTCCACAAACCCCTTTGACGGCAATGTGCGCATCAGAGAATTCAAGGAAATGGTCATGGCGCTGCACGATGCTGGTATCGGCGTCATCATGGACGTTGTGTTCAACCATACCTTCACCGCAGAGGGCGGCTGGTTCGAGATGACCGTTCCGGGCTATTATTACAGAATGCGTCCTGACGGCACCTTCAGCGACGGCTCGGGCTGCGGCAACGAAACCGCCAGCGATCACCTGATGTACCGCAAATATATGGTGGATTCCATTCTCTACTGGACAAACGAATATCATATTGACGGCTTCCGCTTTGACCTGATGGGCGTGCATGATGTCGATACGATGAACACCATCCGTCAGGCGCTGGATACGCAGGTCAAGGACGGCAAAAAGATCATCCTGTACGGCGAACCGTGGACAGGCGGCGATCTTTCCACCACCGCTGTCACTGCCAACAAAAACAATATCCAAAAACTCAACAGCCGTGTGGGCGCATTCAATGACGATTTCCGTGACGCTGTAAAAGGTCACGTGTTCAACGCTCTGGAACAGGGCTTTGTACAAAACGGCGGCAGCAGAAATAACCTGAAAGCAGGCATCGGCGCAAACACTGTGACAAACGTCTGGGCAAATGAACCGACACAGGTCGTTTCCTATATCTCTGCGCACGATAACTTTACCCTGTACGATAAGCTGGTGCTGTCCGTCAAAAACGATCTGAGCTATTCACAAAGAGATGAAACCCTTGTTGAGATGAATAAGCTCGCCGCCGCTTTGGTGCTGACCTCTCAGGGCATCAGCTTCATGCAGGCAGGCGAAGAGTTTGCCCGTACCAAACAGGGAGACGAAAACAGCTATGTATCCTCTGTAAAGATCAATCAGCTTGACTGGAACCGTGTCCGCGAATATGCCGACCTTGTGTCCTATTATCAGGGACTCATCAGCGTCAGAAAGCATTTCAAGCCCTTCCATGACGGCAAAACGACATCTGCCAAGCTGATGCAGTTTGCAGAGGCGCCCGAAGGCGTGGTGGCTTATACGCTCGAAAATACGCTGACTGCCGACAAGGAATGGAAAACCGCCGCCGTGATCTTCAACGGCTCGAAAGAAGAAAAAACCGTCACACTCTCAGGCACCGAAGGCAAAAAGCTGCCCGACAACTGGTCGGTGATCGTCAATAAGAGTGAAGCAGGACTCAGAGAATTAGCCGTTCTCAGCGGCAGCACCGTCACCATTCCGCCGTGCAGCGCTATGGTAATGGTCGATAAAGAGAGCTTTGACCGCCTGAATGTCACATCGGAAGACTGCGTTGTCCGTGTGGAATATAAAGACGAGGCAAGCGGAGAGATCCTTGCGCAGAGAAGCTACAAGGGCGAAGAGGGCAGTCCCTTTGAAACCGCCGAAAACAATGCCCTGCATCTTGCCTACGACCTGAAAAAAGTTGAGGGAAACACCACAGGCGTATTTACAAAGGACGTACAAACCGTTACGTACTGCTATCAGAAATTCAGCGGCGCGATCATTACCATGACCGTCAATTTTCTGAAACAGGGCGATCCTGCTTTCGGCATCGACGATACAGAACTTGCGCCGTCACTGACCCTGCAGCTGCGTGAAGGCGACAGCTATACTGCCCCCTTAAAGACCATAGACGGCATGATGCCCGATCTTGAAAGATTCCCTGTCAACGCCGTCGGCAAAGCAGGAACACAGCCGATCAATATCAATTACTACTACGTCAGCAGCGCCTCCGACAAAAAGGAAACTGCCGCTGTCAACGTGATCTATCTGCAGCAGGATGAAAAGATCCTCAAAACCGCCGTCATCAACGGCAATGTCGGCGACAGCTACCATACGGATGCGCAAGAATTTGAAGGGCTGACCCTGCTTGCCAATACCGAAAACACAGACGGCACTTTTTCGGAAACACCTGCCTATGTGATCTACAGCTATGGCACAGAAGAGAAAAAGGATGAACCGAACAACATTCTTCCGACCGTACTGGTGATCGGCGCATCAGCGGCACTGATCGCCGCAGCCGCTCTCTTTATGGGCTACCGCAGCCGTAAAAAACGAATGATCGAATAATATTGCTTTGCATACACCGCAAAAAAATGCTCTCGCCTGCTTTGTCAGACGAGAGCTTTTGTTTTCCACAGGAACGGCAAGACCTGTGGAAAATCATCGGGCAGATACGGCACGCCGCCGATCTTCACCATGGGCGAGATGTAGGGCATGGTGGCTGAGGCACGCACGGCGCGCACGATGTCGGGACACTTCCCCTTCTCGAAGTACTCGGGCTCGCCGGTCAAGCAGTTCGTCGCCACCGCGACAAAAGTCCGTTCGGGCTGGAAGAAGCGCGTTTCGTCGAAAGGCTCCAGAATGCCCCGCTCCTCCACCAGGAAACTTATGTCCAGCAAGCTGCGGCTGTGCAAGGCTGCTTTCGCCCCGACGTACCTGCCGTCATGACGATGCCCCAGATTGATGCGCGCCGAACGTCCGATTTGTCCGGAAACGTAG
>ONYV01000214.1 GCA_900322105.1 uncultured Eubacteriales bacterium
TTTATCACAGGTCTGATCTCCGGTCTGATCCTCAATACCATCATCCAGAAATTCTCAAAGGACATCAGACAGCAGATCTCTTCCAAGATCAACAAGATGCCCCTTGATTATTTCGACACCACACAAACCGGTGACATCCTCTCCGTTATCACCAACGACGTGGATACCCTCAGCACCTCACTGCAAAACTCTGTCAGTATGCTGGTGCAGTCGGGCGTGATGCTCATCGGCGTATTCATCGCCATGTTCATCGCCTGCTGGCAGATGGCGCTCGTTGTCATCTGTTCGCTGCCCATCATGCTCATCATCATCTCCATGACCTTCAAATACGCCCTTCCGCTCTTTGACAAGAACCAGAAAGTCCTCGGTGACGTCAACGCTACCGTTGAAGAAAACTATTCCGGTCAGCTCGTTATCAAGGCATTCAATGCGGAATCCAAAAAGGTCGAGGAATTCAAGCAGAAAAACGACCTGCTCGGCTCTATCCTGTATAAATCACAGGGCGTCGGCAGCCTGATTGAGCCTGCTATGTCCTTTGTGTCTTACCTGACATATGCAGCCGTTCTGATCGTTGCAGGTCTGCTCTTTGCAAACAACATCATCTCCGATATCGGCGTTATCACAGGCTTTATCGTATATGTTTCCCTGTTCCAGGAGCCGCTGGCGCAGATCGGTCAGGCAAGCTCCACCATCCAACTCGGTACTGCTGCCTGCAACAGAGTATTCACCTTCCTTGAGCAGGAAGAACTTTCCGACGAGGGCGACAAGAAGCAGCTTCTCGACCACGACCACATCCGCGGCGAGGTCGAATTCAAGGACGTATGCTTTTTCCATCAAGGATATGTCCAGACGGGAACTCAGAGAGATCTTCGGCATGATCCTTCAGGAAACATGGGTCATCAACGGCACACTCAGAGAGAATATCGTCTACAACCTGAAAAATGTGGATGAAAACAGACTTCAGGAAATCCTTAAAGAAACCAACCTGAGCCACTATGTTTCCACACTGCCGCAGGGTCTTGATACAGAAATTCAGAAAGAGAGCGCACTCTCCGCAGGTCAGAAACAGCTTGTGACGATCGCAAGAGCCATGACAGAAAATGCGCCGATGCTGATCCTTGACGAAGCTACCAGTAATGTCGACACCAGAACAGAGATCCTCATCCAGAAAGCGATGGACTCCCTGACCAGCGGCAGAACCAGCTTCGTTATCGCGCACAGACTTTCCACCATCAAAAACGCCGATCTCATCATCGTCATGAAAGACGGCAACATTGTAGAAACAGGCAACCACGACTCCCTTATGGAGCTTGGCGGTCTCTACAGCGAGATCTACAATTCTCAGTTCAACTAACAGCAAAGACCGTGCCAAAAGCGCACGCTCATACATTCTGCCGTCACCGACCCGCAGCGGTTTGGTGACGGCTTTTTTATAGTCAGAGGACTCCGTCCTCCGAACCTCCTGCAAGGGACTCTGTCCCTTGACCCTGCGGGAAGTCTATTCAAAAACCCCGTAAAATTTATCGTTTCTATTGACTTGATGAGAAAAAAATTGTATGATATGGATAGATAAAGACGCGGCATCAACGGCATCGTCTCTTTGTATCAGAAGAGATGAGGCTTTTTTATTTGAATCAAGCGCCGCTGTCGTTCGATCATCACACTGCCCCTCGGCGGCAGTAAAAAACGGAGGTAACACTTATGCAGCTTAACGGTTCTGAAATTATCGCTGAATGTCTGTTAGAGCAGGGCGTTGACACCGTGTTCGGCTATCCGGGCGGTGCTGTACTGAATATCTATGATGCACTCTACAAATACAGCGATAAGATCACTCACATTCTGTCATCCCACGAACAGGGCGCAGCCCATGCCGCAGACGGCTATGCCCGTACCACAGGAAAATGCGGCGTTGTCATCGCTACATCGGGTCCCGGTGCAACCAATCTTGTCACAGGTATCGCTACCGCTTTCATGGATTCCATTCCGATGGTTGCCATCACAGGCAACGTTTCCAATGACCTGTTGGCGCGCGACAGTTTTCAGGAAGTCGATATCACAGGCATTACCCTGCCGATCACCAAGCATAATTTCATCGTCAAAAACGTAAAGGATCTTGCAGACGTGATCCGCAAAGCGTTTCGCATTGCTATGTCGGGCAGAAAAGGTCCTGTTCTGATCGATATCCCGAAAGACGTTACAGGCGCTGTCTGCGAATATACGCCCGAACAGCCCCGTTTGATCGAAAATCCCCTCGGCTCAGAGCCTTCTGACTTTGAAGCCGCCGCAAAAGCCATTGCGCAGGCAAAACGTCCGATGATCTACATGGGCGGCGGCATCGTCAGCGCAGACGCAGAACAGGAGCTGCTCGCCTTTGCCGAAAAGATCGACTGCCCTGTTGCAACCTCTATCATGGGACTGGGCGGTTTCCCCTCGTCACACCGTCTGTTTATCGGTACGATCGGTATGCACGGCGGCTATGAAACAGGCAAGGCGACCGATAACTGCGATCTGATCATCGCAGCAGGCGCAAGATTTTCCGACCGTGTGGCAGGTGACAGAGAAAAATTCGGCAAGAACGCCACCATCATCCAGCTTGATATTGACAGAGCGGAGATCAACAAAAACGTCTTTGTCGATTACAGCCTTGTGGGCGATTTGAAAGACACTCTGCGCTGTCTGACAGACGCCGTTGAGAGTACAAAACACGAGGAATGGAATGCTCAGGTATCAGAATGGGCAAAAAGATCCTCCGTGACCGAAACACCTGCATCCGAAGACTACGCTCATCCGTATCATATCATAGAAACCGTCAACAGCATCCTCAGCGATGACGATATCGTGGTAACAGATGTCGGACAGCATCAGATGTGGGTATCTCAGAAATACCGCTTTGAAAAGCCCCGCCGCTGGTGTACTTCCGGTGGTCTGGGTACAATGGGCTACGGCATGGGCGCAGCGATCGGCGCTGCTGTTGCAAACCCCGGCAAAAAAGTCGTCCTCTTTACAGGTGACGGCAGCTTCCACATGAACCTCAACGAACTTGCTACCGTATGTTCCTACAAACTCCCGATCGTTGTTATTGTGCTGAACAATAAAGTACTCGGAATGGTACGTCAGTGGCAGAAACTCTTTTACGGTCACCGTTTCTCACAGACCGACCCTCACAGAAAAACAGACTTTGCCGCTGTTGCAGAAGCCTTCGGCGTAAAGGGAATGAAGATCCATAACGACAGCGATGCAGAAGCAGTGCTGAAAGAAGCCTTATCTCAGGAGCTTCCTGTCGTGATCGACTGCAGCATCTCTCCTGACGAGAACGTACTGCCGATGATCCCTCCCGGAAAAACAGTAGACGACATGATAACCGAAATGGAGTGATAACAATCATGGAAAACAAGCAGATCATCAGTATTTTGGCGCATAACCACCCCGGCGTGCTGCTGCGCATCACCAGTCTGATTTCACGCCGCGGCTTCAATATCGACAGCCTGACCGCCAGTCCCTCAGGCATCGAAGGATATTCCCGACTGACCGTCCGCATGAGCGGCGATGACAATCAGGTAGAGCAGTTCATCAATCAAATGCTAAAGATCGTAGACATCAAAAAAGCAGAGGTACTCCCCGAAGAGACCTCTGTTGCAATGGAACTGATCCTCGTCAAAGTCAATTCTGACGGCAGCAATCAAAACGACATCATCTCACTGACCTCTACTTACCACGCATCCCTTGTCAACCTCGGTGAACATTCCCTGACCTTCCGTGCTTCAGGTACACCGTCCCAGATCGACAAGCTGATCGAAGAACTGTCTCCTTTCGGTATCCTCGAAATGGCAAGAACGGGCATCGCAGCCCTGCAAAACGGCGACAACTGCCTTGCCGCCAAAAAGTAAATCAAAATATTCAAAAAAGAAAAAAGCGGAACGCAAGCCAAAAAGCCGGCGTTCCGCTTTTTTCTGTATCATGATACCGAAACGATCTCAAATTCAGTCCAAATCGGCATCATCTTTGCCATTTGCTGCTGCAGCAGCGATTTTTGGGTTTCTGTCAGCGCATCGCTGCAGCGAAACGTTACTTTCATTTCGCTGTCCGAATAGGTCAGCGTTCCGTGTACCTGAAAGCTGTCCAACACCTTTTGCATCCCTGTTAACGTGTAGTCGTTTACTCCGATCGACATGGCGCTGAGCAAAGCATTTCTTCTGTTCTGCGTATTGCCGCTCAAAACCAGATGGTGCATGATCTTTTCCCAGTAATGCAGTCCGTAGCTTTCTGCGCTTGCGGCAAAACCTTCTCTGAAAAGCTCGTCAAGCTCTGTAAAGCACAGATCAAGCGCCGCTGCATAGGCTTTCAGCTCCGCAGCGATGATGCTGTCATCATCAACACGGTACAGCCCCGTAGCTTCCAGTATGTTTTTCATGTTTTCAAATTCCGACATCTTCCACACACCTTCCTCAGGAAAGTTCACTGACCGTCAGGGTATTCAGCCGCAGCAAAGCGCTTTTTGCTGTGTCAATATCCGCCATTTCGCTGTCAAAG
>ONYV01000058.1 GCA_900322105.1 uncultured Eubacteriales bacterium
GCGGTGAAGTTTCAAAGAGGGACGATTTGTAAGTTCAGTAGGAAGTTAGCCCAAAGCAAGCCTTTCGGCTTGCGACGGCGGTGCGAAGAATGCATCCCCACGGGATGCCGCACCGTCATATTGCGGAATTGAATGTTCAACTCAAACGGACAGAGTGAGCGCAAGCGAACGTCAGCGAATCGGGGGTGCAGGCTCTGCACTGGGGGTTGATTATTTGGGAGAAACATATTATAATATCTGTGTATCTGTGTTGGAAGATGAGATATAAAAAAAGAAGTGATGTGAGGTGGTATGCAGTGAATCCTCCTGATCCATATTATGGGCAGTGTGACAAAACAAGAATAAGCAGAAAAAAAACAGGAGGATGCGGCAGGAGTACTGTGTCCTCTGACAGAAATGGGGCAAATAAAGGATGATCACCTATTACAAAACAGTAGGAGACAGGATCGAAGAGGTCAAGGAATGTGAGCAGGGGTGCTGGATCAATTGTATTGCGCCGGAGGATGACGAGGTGCAGTATCTGCTCGACACTTTCAAAATACCGCCTGAGCTGATGCGTTCGGCGCTTGACGAGGAAGAATCCTCTCATATCGACAGCGAAGAGGGAACAACGCTCATCATCATTGACGCACCTGTTGTCGAAAAAGCAGATACCAATGTCACCTATTCCACCATGCCGATCGGTATCATGATTACCGACAAAAACGTCATTACCGTTGCGCTGAGAGAAAACACTGTCCTCAGCGAATTTTCCGAGGGTGTTGTGAAGAATGTCATCACCGCCTACAAATCGCACTTTGTGCTGCATATCATGCTGCGCATGGCGACAAAATATCTGCTCTACCTCAAACAGATCGACAAGATCAACAACCGCATTGAGCGTGAGCTGCGGCGTTCGGCTCAGAATAAAGACCTGCATCAGCTGCTTGATATCGAAAAATCACTGGTGTATTTCAGTTCGTCCCTCAAGGCGGATGAACTCACGCTCGAAAAGATCATGAGAGGACGTTACATCAAACTCTATGACGAAGATCAGGACTTGCTTGAAGATGTGCTGATCGAGATTAAGCAGGCGCTGGACATGGCGGCGATCCACTTGAACATCCTCACAGGTACAATGGACGTGTTTGCCTCCATCATCTCGAATAACCTGAACGTCATCATGAAGATTCAGGCATCCCTGACGCTGCTGGTATCTGTTCCGACCGTGATATCGGGCTTTTACGGCATGAATATCGTCACGGGTCTGCCCATCGACAACTATTGGTGGTTCCCGATCCTTTTGTCGGGAGTGCTGATGCTGATCATGTATGTTATTTTAAGGAAAAAAGGAATGTTCTGAACAAGTCGTTATGAAAGCTCCATAAGGGGGTCATTGTATTGAATGAAGAAAAGTTATTTCATATCGGGATCACCAAAGAACAGGGCGCAAAATATGCGATCCTGCCGGGCGACCCCGACAGAGTACCGCTGATCGCCGCATTTCTTGAAGATGCTGAAAAATTAGCGTCCAACAGGGAATTTACTTCTTACAGCGGCAGTCTTTGCGGCGAAAGAGTGATCGTGATGTCAACAGGCATCGGCGGTCCTTCGGCGGCGATCGCACTGGAAGAGCTTTGCAAAGCAGGTCTTTCGGCGTTTATCCGTACAGGCACCTGCGGCGGTATCAGCGAAAAGGTGGTATCGGGCGATCTTATCGTTCCGACGGCGGCGGTACGTATGGAAGGTACGTCAAAAGAATATGCGCCGATCGAGTTTCCTGCGGCGGCGGATCATGAGATGGTCTGCGCACTGAAAAATGCCGCAGAGGAAAACGGCTTTCGGGTGCATACGGGCGTTGTGCAAAGCAAGGATTCTTTCTACGGTCAGCATTCTCCCGAAACCATGCCTGTACATTATGAACTGACAAATAAATGGAACGCATGGAAACGTCTGGGCGTGCTGGGGTCAGAAATGGAAACTGCCGCACTTTTTACAGTTGCAGCGGCAAGAGGCGTTCGGGCAGGCTGTGTGCTGCACGTATTATGGAATCAGGAACGCAAACAGAAAGGAATGGACGAAAAAGACGTGTTTGATCTGACGGCTGCCATTCAGACGGCAGTGGATGCGATGAAAACGATCATCACCAATGACAAAGAAAAAAAACGGCAGAGTTCTCCTGCTGTATCGGTAAATAAATCGGTATCGGAAAATAAAGACGCAGCGCCATCCGCAAATTCCAACCCGACACAAGAGCCGCTCCCGAAAAGCACGGTCATTCCGTCTGCTCCCGTATCGGAAAAAACAGACGTATCCGAACCGATCGAAAAAGAGAGGAAAGACGATGTAACAGTGACGGCGCAGGCGGAAGAAAACTCTCATCCCGTCAGTAAAAAACCGCTGATCGCCGTGGTGGGGCCGACCGCTTCGGGAAAAACGGCGCTTGCGATAGAGATCGCCAAAAAGTATAACGGCGAAGTGGTCTCGGCGGATTCCATGCAGATCTACAAGGGCATGGAGATCGCCTCTGCCAAGCCGACAGAGGAAGAAATGCAGGGAATACCGCATCATCTGATGAGCTTTATTTCTCCGAGCGAAACATTCTCTGTTTCGGATTATGTGCGCCTTGCAAGACAGGCGATAGACGATATTTTAGCAAGAGGCAAGCTGCCGATCCTGTGCGGCGGTACGGGATTGTATATCCGTTCGCTGATCGAAAACGTGAACTTTGCCGCAGAAGAACCTGACGAAACACTGAGAAATGAACTGAATGAACGTTATGAGCGTGAGGGCGGAGAAGCCCTGTTGAAAGAGCTTGCCGCATTCGACCCCGAAACGGCAGCAAAACTCTCTCCGAATGACGGAAAGCGCATTATACGCGCAATCGAAGTGTACCGCACCACAGGCATGACCATGACAGAGCAGGTGTCGCTTTCCAAATTAGAGCCGTCGCCCTACAAAGTGACGGCGATCGGTCTGAACTTTGCCGACAGACAAAATCTGTATGAGCGCATCAACACAAGGGTGGACAAAATGCTCACCAGCGGTTTGCTGCCCGAAGCGGACAACTTCTATTCCTCGGAAAAAAGCGTCACTTCGTCCGCTGCGATCGGCTACAAAGAGCTGAAACCCTATTTAGACGGCAAGATCACGCTGGACGCTGCCGCCGAAAAGCTCAAAATGGAAACCAGACGCTACGCCAAACGTCAGATCACGTGGTTCAAGCGTGACGAATACATCCACTGGATCGAAGTCGACCGCTGCGAAGACGTCTTCGCCGAAGCCCGGAAGATCCTTGAGGCTGAAGGGTTTTGACTTCCAAACCACCCACCAAAGGCTCTGCGCAATGGGTCTCGCAAACTTTTGAAAAAGTTTGATCAAAACTTTTCACTTTCAGGTTTGTGGGGGTTTCGAGCGGTGGGATTACTTACATTTGCAGTCAGACTGAATGGTCAAGTTCATAAAGTGTGACTTAAAACACTTTGCAAAATACAAATAAAAAAGCATGACTCTTGATATACAAAAATCAAAAGTTTCGCGGGAGCCTTTTCAAAGGCTTGCGGAGTCCGGAGGCAGAGCCTCCGGCGTGAGGTTTGGAGAGCAGCGCTCTCCAACATAAAGGAAGTGGGGAGGATATGGAGAAAGCGGTATTGATCAGGAGAGGGATTATGGCGCTGCTGACGGTGCTGGTGATCGTGTATGTGATATCGGTGATATGCAGGGCAAGCTTTACGCAGGTGAAGACGATCACGGCGAAGGAAGCAACGGCGTTTGACGCAGTGACAAGCGACTGCTGGATCATTCGTGAGGAAACGCTCATCAAAGGAGCAGGAAGCGGCGTAATATCTTACAGCGCAGGTGACGGAGAAAAAGTGTCGGTCAATGAGACCGTGGCAGGTGTCTTTGACAGCGTGGCATCCGCAGGTACAAAGCAGGAGTGTGAAAGACTGACAAAACAGATCGAAGCGCTCAGACTGCTGCAGGATAATTCTGACACACTCTCCAAAACGCCTGCGGAGCTGGACAAAAACGTAAATGACTATCTGATACGCGCAAATGCAGAGCGCAACAGCGGCAATCTTTCGGGAGCACAGGGATTCGCTGACGATGTGCTGTTTGCGATCAACGAACGTCAGCTCATTACGGGCAAAACAGAAGACTATTCCGAAAAGATACGGGAACTGGAAACACGTTTGAAACAACTGCAAAAAGAACTTTCCGCAGGAAAACAAAGCAAAGAGATCAAAACACCTGTGGCAGGCTATTTTGTCAGCAGTACAGACGGCTATGAAAATGCTTTTGATATCGCCAATATCAGCAAACTCATGCCCGATATGCTCTCGGACAAGACGATCAGGCAGCAAGCCGACAGCGGCGTGATCGGAAAATGTATCAGCGGCGTTTACTGGTATGCGGCGTGTCCTGTCAGCGCAGAGGACGCTTTGAAGATCAAGAATGCCGGCAGCTTACAGCTGGATATCCCTGTGGTGTCGGGCGAAAAAATAGATGTGGAATTACAGTCGATCAACCAGAAAAGCAAATCCGCCGACGCAGTGGTCATCCTCAAAGGAACGTTTATGAACAGTGAAATGGCACGGCTGCGCAAAGGAAAGTTTTCGATCATCCTGCACACCTACCGTGGGATAGAAGTGCCGAAGTCGGCGGTGCATGAGCAGGAACTGACGAAAAAGACCGAGGACGAAAACGGTAAAACCAAGATCGAGAAAAAGACCTGTTCGGGCGTTTATGTCAAGCTGGGAAATGAAGTGACATTTCGGGAGATCGTGCCGCTGTTCACGGGCGAAAACAGCGTTATCAGCAGTCTGAATACACAGGGCAAGACCTTTTTGAAGGACAACGCCGTGCAGGTGTACGATCAGATCATTGTGGAAGGAGCGAACCTGTATGCAGGAAAAATTATCGGAAGAAATGCGTGACAGAATGGAACAGATCAGGCAAAACTATGAGGAGATCACAGAAGAGATCGCACGCGCCGCAGAAAAAAGCGGCAGAAAAGCAGAGGACATTCATTTTCTTGCCGCCACCAAAACAGTCGAGCCTGCATTGATAAACTATGCCATCGGGCTGGGACTTCGCTATATCGGTGAAAACCGTGTGCAGGAGATGCTTTCAAAATATGACGAGTATCATCTTGATTCGTGCGAGCTGCAGTTTATCGGGGCTTTGCAGACCAATAAGGTGCGGCAGATCGTCGGCAAGGTGTCTATGATACAGTCCGTTGACAGCATAAAGCTCATGAAAGAGATCGACAGACAGTCGGAAAAGAATGGAATTGTGACAAATATCTTACTTGAAGTGAATATCGGCAGAGAAACCAATAAATCCGGCGTGTTGGAAGAAAACTTGGAGGAACTGCTGAAAAGCGCGGCTTTTCTTTCACATATCAGGGTCAGGGGACTCATGACAGTGCCGCCTATCTGCGAGAAAAAGGCGGATGTATTCAAATTTTTTGATAAGATGCATCAATTATTTATTGACATTTCAGGCAAAACAATGGATAATGTATCTATGGACTTTCTTTCAATGGGAATGTCCGATGATTTTTCAGAGGCGATACAGTGCGGCGCTAATATGATCCGTGTGGGATCAAGACTCTTTGGCGCAAGAGTATACAGATGATGGAGGAATAAAAAATGGCAGGTATCAGAGAAAAATTCAGAAATATCTTAAAGCAGCCCGATGAGGACATGGATTACGACGATTACTACAGCGAGGAAGAGGAAGAGCAGGAGCCGGCGCAGGAACAGCCCTCTCAGCAGGAGGAATCTTATGAGGAAGCACCTCAGAGCGCGCCTTCGGGCGAGGGAAGCGACAACAACGTTATCAGTCTGCATGACGACACAAAAGTGCAGTTCGTTCTGTTCAAGCCCGAAAGCTTTGACAGCACCGTGACCGCTATGGCGGACGAGCTGATCAAGAACCATACCGTGATCCTCAATATGGAACAGACCAACAAGGATATCGGCAAAAGGATCATCGACTTCCTCAGCGGCGTTGCTTATGCTCATAACGGCAAGATCAGCAGAGTGGCGGAGGATACCTATATCGTGATGCCCAGCAACGTCAAGCTCTCGGGACAAGACGTGATGGATGAGGTGGAAAGCGACAATATCTATTTCTGATGTAAACAGGCATGATGCTGAAAAGGCGGAGCGTGCCCGATGGGTACGGCGCAGTCAGGATGCGGAAAGGAAAGAGCTTATGCTGACAATCGAACAAATTGAACATATCAGCTTTCGGCGTTCCGGTATCGGCGGCTACAAAACAGAGGATGTAGATACCTTCGTTGACGGCGTGATAGAAACGATAAAGGATTCGGAGCTTACAAAAAGAGAAATGCAGGCTCGTATCGAACAGCAGAATTTACAGATCATCAAATTTGAAAGTCAGGCGAAAAGCGTGCAGGATGCGATCATCACCGCCGAAATGACGGCGAAGAAGATCGAAAGCGAAGCGCAGGAAAAAGCCGACAGGATCAGCCTGCAAGCGGATGCGCAGGCGCAGAAAACACTCAGTGACGCAGACGCAAAGGCGCAGGAAATGATCCATGAAGCAGAGATGAAAGCGCAGGCGATCCTCAACAGCGCCCTGAGCCGCTCTGCTGCCAGCATTGATGAAAACAACAGGATCATCACACAGCAAAAACAGCATATCATTCAGATACAGTCGGAAGTGACACGTTTCAGAGAAGCGCTGATCGATTCCTATAAAAACCACCTGCGGCTCATCAATTCCCTGCCAAAAGCAGAGGAGTTTCAGCAGTATCAGGAAAAGTTAGAGGAAAGCTACCCCGAAGCAGTTCCTGTGACACCTGCGGATGTGGAGCAGGAGGTTCGCAAGGAAGCGGAAAAGACTGTGGAACAGAACAAACATCAGAGTGGAAATGGTCGACACCGACCGTGTGAAGGCGATCTCCGAAGAAATGCGCACCAACGCAAAGGCGCAGGAAGCGCTGCTCAGGGAACAGCAGAATGAACCAAAAGAAGTGCCTTTTGTCAGCACGAATGTCACCTTGACAGAGGATGAGGAGAAAGTGACCGACAGAGATTTCGACCCCGACGCTACATTAGAACTGGATGCGGAAGCGATCAGAAACGCTATCGCAGAAAGTCAGCAGGAAACGACAGACGAAAGCAGGGACGATACAGCAGAGGACACCCCCGAAGCGCCTGCTGCGGAATCGAAAGACGATAACGCCGAGGAGATCGAAGCGCTTGTCAACAACGAAGCCGCCGCTGCCGGTCAAAGCGATGAACCGAAGCCCGTCAGCATTGATGAACTGGACAACGGCAGCATTTTCGGCACGGAGGACAGCAAGGAAGAAGAATCTAACAATCGTCAGCCCATACAGCTTGACGAAGAAAAACCGACAGAGTGAAACCGTGCGATCGTCAGGGAAAGAGGTCAAGGCTGAAAGGTTGGTGTCAGCAGCCGTCTGATACAGGAAAACTACGTACCTGATGACCGCAGGATATACAGAGAGAGAAATGTCTGCAAAGCGATCCGACACAATAGACTTCCTCGGGAACTTCCGAAGAAGTCTGATGATCCGTGTCGGATTTTGGCTTGTAGGACTTCAGCGAAAGAAAAGGAGAGAAAGTATTATGCCGCAGGATTACAACAGTACGCTGAATCTGCCAAAGACTGACTTCCCCATGAGGGCAGGACTTCCGAAATCCGAGCCTGTCACCCTCAAACGCTGGGAAGACAGTCAGGTGTATGAAACACTGATGAAAAACAACGAAGGAAAGCCGCTTTATGTGCTGCATGACGGACCGCCCTATGCTAACGGCAACATTCACCTCGGTCATGCCATGAATAAGGTGCTGAAAGATATTATCGTCAGATATAAGAACATGACAGGCTTCAAAGCGCCCTATGTGCCCGGATGGGACACCCACGGTCTGCCGACAGAGCTGAAAGCAAGAGCAAAGGCAGGCGTTGGCAACTCTACCTCTATGTCCGTTGTCGAGCTGAGAAAAATCTGCCGTGACTTTGCGCTGGGCTATATCGACGACCAGAGAACACAGTTCAAGAGATTGGGCGCAATCGGTGAATGGAACAATCCGTATATCACCCTCACACATGACTTTGAAGCAAAGCAGATCCGCATTTTCTCGGAAATGGCGATGAAGGGCTATATCTACAGAGGACTCAAGCCTGTTTATTGGTGTCCCGAATGTGAGACCGCTTTGGCAGAAGCAGAGATCGAATATGCAGAAGACCCCTGCCACTCCATTTATGTCAAGTTCCGTGTGACGGATGACCTTGGCAAGCTGTCTGCAATGGGCGCAGATGTGAAGAATACCTATTTCGTGATCTGGACGACCACCACATGGACGCTCCCTGCAAACGTTGCAATCTGTGTGGGTCCCCGATTCAATTACAGCGTCATCAAAAGCGGCAATGAATATTATGTCATGGCGGAAGAACTGTATGTCAGCGCTATGGAAGCCGCAGGAATCGACAATTATGAAGTGATCGGCACTATCAAGGGCGCTGAACTGGAATATATGAAGACTGCACACCCCTTTATCGACCGCACCTCCCTTGTCATTGTCGGAAACCACGTTACACTCGAAAGCGGTACAGGCTGCGTTCATACTGCACCCGGTCATGGTGTAGACGACTATGAAGTATGCCGCAATTATAAGGAATTGCCGATGGTTGTTCCTGTGGATGCGCACGGTCGTCTGACGGAAGAGGCAGGAATGTTTGCAGGACTGCTGACAGAGGAAGCCAACAAGCCGATCGCAGAGTATCTTGAAAAAACAGGCGCTCTCTTTGCGCTGAAAAAGATCATCCACCAGTATCCGCACTGCTGGAGATGTAAAAAGCCCGTTCTGTTCCGCGCGACAAAGCAATGGTTCTGCTCGGTGGACGATTTCAAAGATGAGGCGATCGAAGCCATCAAGGGCATTCAGTGGATTCCCGGCTGGGGCGAGGATCGTATCACGTCAATGGTTCGTGAAAGAAAAGACTGGTGTATCTCCCGTCAGAGAAAATGGGGCGTACCGATTCCGATCTTCTTCTGCA
>ONYV01000298.1 GCA_900322105.1 uncultured Eubacteriales bacterium
TACGGCGTCAGTAATTTTTGTGAAAAACGTAGAAAAACAGGCAAAAAAAGAAAGGCGGCTGTCAAAACCCTTGACAAACCGCCGTTTTTGTTATAAACTTATAGAATGCATCATAGTAGAGGAGTGCGCTCTTCTGTTATTCTCTGAAAAAGAGTATAGGATGATAGTACCACACTTGCAAAAAAAAATCAAGAACTTTTTTTGATCGTTCTCATGCTTTTTTTAGTGAGGCACAAAACGGTTTTGCGCCGAGGAAAGTCAGAGAACTTTGCTCCCTGACCCTGCAAACTTTTGAAAAGGTCTGATCAAAATTTTTGGTTTTTCAGGCTCGGTCTGATGCTTTCCTTTCGATGCGGCAAAACGGCGGCGCTGGATCCGCCGGTGAGTTTCTCTTTGCGGAAACGGTTCTTTCGGGACGGGATATGTTTGTTGAAACATCCGCCCGGTGAAGGACAATTCAGTAAGCAACAATTTGAATGGAGTGATAAATATGGTAAACGCCAGACCCGTGCGCTTGGGTAAAACCGAGCGAATGAGCTTTTCTCACACCGACGAGATCATCGAAATGCCTAACCTTATCGAAATTCAGAAGGATTCCTATCAGTGGTTTCTTGATAAGGGACTCAAAGAGGTATTTGAAGACGTTTCGGGCATTACCGATTATTCGGGCAATCTTGTTCTGAGCTTTATTGATTATGTTATCGAAAAAGACAAGCCCAAGTATTCTATCGCTGAGTGTAAGGAAAGAGATGTCACCTATGCCGTTCCGCTGAAGGTGACGGTCAGACTGTTCAACAGAGAGACTTCCGAGATCAAGGACTCTCAGGTGTATTTTGGCGATTTTCCGCTGATGACGCCCAGCGGTACCTTTGTCATCAACGGCGCGGAGCGTGTTATCGTATCACAGCTCGTCCGTTCTCCGGGCGTTTACTATAAAATGGAGCATGACAAGACAGGCAAGGAGCTTTTCAGCTCGACTGTCATCCCCAACAGAGGCGCATGGCTCGAATATGAAAACGATATCAACGACGTTTTCTATGTTCGTATCGATAAAAACCGCAAGCTGCCTGTCACCACCTTTATCAGAGCGCTGACAAAATCCGATCAGCAGCAGTATGAGCTGGGAACGGATGAGCAGATCCTGGAATATTTCGGCGATGACGACAGAATGATCGCGACCCTTGCCAAGGACACTACCGCCGATCCTGACGAAGCGCTCAAGGAAGTGTACCGCAAGCTGCGTCCGAGCGAGCCGCCGACAGTGGAAAGCGCTCAGGCACACCTCAACACATTGTTCTTCGACCCCAGACGTTACGATATGTCCAGAGTCGGCAGATATAAATATAACAAAAAACTCGGTATTGCCAACCGTCTTGGCGGTCACGCTACCTTAGAGCAGATCGTTGACCCCTATACAGGTGAGCTGTTGGCAAGCGCAGGCGAATTTATCACCAAAGACAAGGCGATGGAGATCGAAAACAAGGGCGTGAACGTTGCCTATGTAGAGGGCAGCCACGGCAAGCCCGTCAAGATCATCTCCAACGGCATGGTCGATATCAAGGAGTATGTTCCGTTTGACGCAAAAGAGGAATGCGGCATCAACGAAAAAGTCCGCTATACCGTTCTTCGTGAGATCCTTGAAGAGTGTGAGGACGAGGGCGCAGACGTACTGAAAAAGGAGATCAGAAAGCGCAGAGACGAGCTGATCCCGAAGCACATCATCATTGACGATATCCTTTCTTCCATCAACTATATGAACTGTCTTGCCTGCGGCATCGGTACCACAGACGATATCGACCACCTCGGCAACAGACGTATCCGCTCTGTCGGCGAACTGCTGCAGAATCAGTTCCGCATCGGCTTTGCAAGACTGGAGCGTGTCATCCGTGAGAGAATGACCCTTCAGGCACAGGATCTCAACGGTCTTTCCCCGAACTCTCTGATCAACATTCGCCCCGTGACAGCCGCTATCAAAGAGTTTTTTGGTTCTTCGCCGCTTTCGCAGTTCATGGATCAGAATAACCCGCTTGCAGAGCTGACGCATAAAAGACGTCTTTCCGCACTGGGACCCGGCGGTCTTTCCAGAGACCGTGCAGGATTTGAAGTGCGTGACGTACACTACACCCACTACGGACGTATGTGTCCTATCGAGACCCCTGAAGGACCGAACATCGG
>ONYV01000023.1 GCA_900322105.1 uncultured Eubacteriales bacterium
ATCAGCAAGCTCCTTGAAAACAGCGAGAGCGGCGCTCCTGTCTTTACCTTTAAGGTGACTCTGACAAAGCTGTTCGGCGATACCACCGCAGACGGCAGCGTCACCGATTACAGCGGAGTCGATATTCTGATCGCAGGCAGCAGATCCAAGCTGAATGCAGACGGTACGTTCTCTCTTGCAGCAGGACAGACAGCAAGCATTTCAGGTATCCCTGTCGGAACAGCTTATCATGTCGTTGAAGTATTGGGCAATGATTCCGATTACGAGATCGCAGCGGATTCTGACGATCGTTCTGTTTTGGATGGCGTGATCGCAGCATCAGACGCTGACAATACCAATGCGGTCATCACAGAAGTCAACCGCCGTAAGACAGGTTCGCTGAAGATCAGCAAGACCATCACAGGCGACGGCGCAGACAAGTCGGAAAAGTTCTCTGTTACCGTCAGCTTCAATGCGCCCTCAGGTGTGGATCTTGGCAGCTATATCAACAGAAATACCGTTGTTTTCGGCAGTACCGCAACTACAGGTACGTCACTCGACCTCTCGCTGAACCTGCCGAGAGTAACGTTTGAAGTAACAGACGGTACCGTTGTTACCTTCACTCAGATCCCTTACGGCACGACCTATGTCGTGAATGAGAACGCAGGCGATTATCAGTCAGTCATCAGCTACGGCGATCAAAACAAGTCGATCGACAGCAGCGGAGATACCGATACCGTGTCCATCACCAACACAAAAACACTTCCTGATGTGGCAGCGATCGTCATCAAAAAGATCGACAACTACAACAACGCGGTGACAGGCGCAGAGTTCAGACTCTATCAGACGCAGGCTGATGCCAACACGGCGTTTAATACCGTTAAGAATCACGGCAGCGTATCAAACGGCATAGCACCGTCCAAAAATACAAACGGCGATGTCTTTACCTTTGAAAACCTTACACCGAATACCACCTACTACATCGTTGAAACCGTCGTACCGGAAGGATATCAGGGAATGACCCGGTATCTCACCGTGACAACGGGCGCAAAACAAACTACCGTTACTGAAACGGCAGAGAATCCCAAGATCGAAATAGTCATGCCGGAAACAGGCGGAACGCCTTTCCTGATTGACTTTTCGATGATCGGTGTCTTTGCAGTCGGACTTGCTGCCGCCGCACTGATCATCTATAAAAGAAAACTGCAGTCCGAAGCCGTTTATACCGACGAAAAAGGGAGGTATAAAAGCTAAACAAATGTAACTGAATATGGCAGTACGATAGTCGTGCGGATCGCCTGCCATATTTCAACCGACCCGCACGGCATATTATAATAAACGGAGGTCAACCACAATGAAAAGAAAAACCATGAAAAAAGCAGGCGCAGCTGTATTGACAATGGCGATGATCCTGTCAATGGGCGCTATGGGTCTGTCCGTGAATGCAGCAGCAGGCGATGCGAAGACCGTTCAGATCAAGAATCCTTCTGCTACGACTGTAACAGGCGCAAAGTTCTATAAGGTCGCTTCTCAGAGTGCGACTACAGGCGATTGGAGCTGGGAAGGCTATTTCACCAACAACCAGGAAGTTGAAACGCTGAAGAATAATTCCGCAGAGGAGCTCAACGCTCTGGCAAATTCTCTGAAAGCAAAAGCTGCATCCGCTCAGGAAGTTCCTGCTACAAAGCAGGACGGCTATACAGGCGGCGTTCAGTATCAGCTCAATATCACAGGCAAGGGCTACTATCTGGTCGTTCCTACTGTTGCTGATAACTCTGTTGCAGTTCAGCCTTCTCTTGTTGCAATCGACAGCACAGGCGATGCTTACACAACGCTCAACACAAAGGCAAATCCCCTTCCTCTGAACAAGTATATCGCTGCTACCACCAACGGCGAAACAGATCGTAATGACGGTAAATCCAAGACCAGCACAGGCATCCTGAACTCTAAGGTCACATACAGCATCGAGTCCGTTCTTCCTGAGTATGATGTCAGCGCTGATCCTGCTAAGATCCAGCCCTACATTCTGACAGATGATCCTTCCGACGGTATCGCAATTGATGTCAGCACCGTTAAGGTTTCTGTTGACGGAACAGACGTAACAAGCAACGCTAAGATCGCAGTTGCAGGAAAAGGTGACGGCTTCACCGTCACAGTTGCAGGCGATTTCATCAAGCCCGCAGCAACTGCTGCCGCTGCGAACTACGAAGGCAAGAACATCGTTGTTACCTTCGACGCTACCATTGATGCAGACGCAGTTTACGGCGCAGACAGCGTAACAGACGCTGACCTCCACAACAGCCTGACAGGTAACCCGAACACCGTTAAGCTCACATGGGGTAATAACTATGTGACCGGTGCTTATGCATATCCGTCCGACCACACTCCGACACCCGATGAGCCCGAAGTTCCTACAACTCCTCAGGTAGAGAAGAAGGACAGCGTAACAACTTATATCGGCAAGGTAACTCTTAAGAAGCAGAACGGCGAGAAAGCTGCTCTTGCTAACGCAAAGTTCACCCTTACAGGCACAAACTATAACGAGAAATCCTTCACCACAAACGGCAACGGTCAGATTGACTTCGGCTATCTGCCTGCCGGTGACTATACCCTCGTTGAGACACAGGCTCCTTCAGGATATAAGACCATCGGTCAGTCCTACACCTTCTCTGTTGCAACAAGAGAAGCAGGCTCTAACAATTCTCAGTTCAGCACCTATGAAGTAACCGCAGGAAACGTTGCAGGTGTTGTTGAGGTCGCTCTCACAAACGAAGGCGCAGTAGCAGAACTCACTGTAACCGATCCTCCGGCTGATACACTTCCTGCAACAGGCGGCATTGGTACATATGTATTCACCTTCGGCGGCGCTGCGATCGTTCTGATGGCAGGTGTTCTCTTCATCGTTTATATGAAGAAGAGAAAGGTTGAGGAATAATCCCCTCTGCTTTGGCAAGTTTTGACTAATTGATCTGCTCCCGACCTCGGGAGCAGGTTTTCCAAAGGACTTGGAGGCTGAAACTGCAAGTCCTTCGGAAAGCCGCTGAAAGGATTTTTACATTGAAAATATCCCGAAAAAAACACATCATCATCCTGGTTTTGATCGGTATCGTCTATTTTATCGGTGTGGCTGCCATTGTCTATCCGATCATCGGCGATGCTTATATGACGAATTCCTCCAAAGCCACGATACAGTCCTTTGTCAGCAACGTCAAAAATATGACGGACAATGAAATTGACGAGCGGCTGAAAACGGCGCAGGAGTATAATGAAGGAGTAAAGTATCAGATTTATGACAAAGAAAAGTCGAAAGTCCTGAACGGATCGGATGGCTTGATGTGTTATGTCGAGATGCCAAGACTGGATATTTACCTTCCTGTTTTTTACGGAACATCCACGGAGGTACTCCTCAAGGGATGCGGCTGGCTTGAAAATACGTCCCTGCCTGTTGGCGGCAGCAGTACACACGCTTCCGTTTCGGGTCATACGGGACTCCCGAATGCCGAAATGTTCACAAAACTCGATCATGCCGTGATCGGTGATGTGTTCTACATCCATACGCTGGATATGGTGCTTGCCTATCAGGTTGACAGCATCAACACTGTCACGCCGAACGACACCAAACACCTTTTAGTTGAACCCGGAAAAGATTATGTAACGCTGCTTACTTGTACGCCCTATGGCATCAACGATAAACGTCTGTTAGTGCGCGGCGTTCGTATCTTCCCTGAGGAAGAACAAGCGTCAGACGATGCTCCATCTGAAAAGAAAGTTGTAAAGGATGCGCAGCGTGCGGATGATGGTCTGCAAAGTAAGATTGATCACGACATGAGGATGATCCTTATCATCGTGGTGATCGCTGTGATCGTGTTTGTTGCGGCGTGTATCTGGCTGGGCATCATCCTGCGGCGCAGACCAAAAAACCTTTCGGGTAACACATCGGAGGAACAGCATGAAAAAGCCGAAAAGTAAATTCAGACAACGGCTGCCGCTGATCGGAATCTTTCTGCTGCTGATCATCGGATTGTGCTTTTTTATGTATCCCATCATCGGCAACTGGTATACAGAATATTCTGCGCTGGTCACGATCAGAGCTTATGACGAAGCTGTACAACAGCTTGGCAACGATGCACTGAAAAAGTATGTGCAGGAAGCGCAGGAATATAACAAGGCTCTTGCCGGCAGTGAACACAAAAAGATCTCTACCTTTGATTATAACAGCATTCTGGCAGTCACAGACGCCATTGCTTATATTGATATTCCCGTGATTGGCGCATATTACCCGATCTATCACGGACTTCAGGAGGATGTCCTGCAAAAAGGCATCGGTCATATGGAAGGCACCAGCCTTCCGATCGGCGGCGAGAGTACGCACTGCGTGCTTGCAGGTCACACCGGACTGCCCAGCACCAAGCTCTTTACCGATCTCGATACCCTCAAACTCGGCAATTTGTTCTATATCCACGTTCTCGATCAGGTTTTGACGTATTCCATCGATCAGATCAAGATCGTGCTTCCGAACGAATCGGACGATATCCGTATCGAACAGGGAATGGATTATGTCACACTGGTCACTTGTACGCCTTACGGTGTCAATGACCATCGTTTGCTGGTCAGAGGCAGGCGTGTTGCTGACGACACAAAACCTATGCAGGAGGAAGAAAGCAGCAGTTCGGAATTTCAGACAAGCCGAAGCAGCAGCGTCAATCTTTCACCTGAGCATTCACAAAGTTCAGAACAGACGATCAGGGTCTATGAACGGGAAGAACAAAAGCTCCCTGCAAGAACCATTCTCTGGTATATTGCCGCAGGAGTCGTTGCGTTCGTAGTGATCGGGATCACCATCATTCTGATCGTTCCCTCTTCACGAAAAAAGAATCCAAAAGGTAAGAACATTGTCGCTGAAAACGATAGAAATGATAAAGAATAAAAGAATCTGCATTCTGCTTTAGGAGGAATCAGCAATTATGAAAACAAGATCTTTGAAAAAACTCTTTGCATTGCTTGTCATGCTATGCTTATTTGTGGGTGGCGGCATGATCCCTGCGCAGGCTGTCGGAGAGGAAAAGGATGTCGGCTCGATTGAAGTCGTCACTGCGCCTTTTGCAGAATCCACCTCTATTGGTGTCTATCGGGTCGGCGCTTGTATAAACGGGCGTTTCGTGCTGGATGAACCATATTCAGAAGCGGACATTGATTTCACCGCTATCGAAGAATCCACAAAATTACAGGAAGCGGCAGAACGTCTGTCTTTGATCGCTGCCAAGCAGGAACCGCTGGTGATCGGCGTAACGGATGCAAACGGTCATGTCACGTTTTCCGATCTGAAAGCAGACGATGCGCTCTATCTTGTTTGTCAGCTCGATCATCTTGAAACAATCCTGATCAGCCCGACACTGCTGACACTTCCCTATCAGAATGTTGACGGCGATATCATCTACAATATGCACGTTACGATGAAATGGGAGGATGTCAGAGTCATCCCCGAAAAAGGCGCGATCATTCTGAATAAAGTCGATCTGAATCATAAACCTCTTGCAGGCGCAGAGTTCAGCTTCTCATTCAAACAGTATGCAGATCTTGAAGATGATACGGAAGTGTCCTTTGAATCAACCGAAACGGATGAAAAAGGTCAGTATGAATGGGTGGTGCTTGCGCAGACCCTGACAACAGACGAAAACGGTCAGATTATGATCGAAAATCTTCCTCTCGGCACTTATCGCCTGATCGAAACAAAAGCGCCAAAAGGCTTCAAACTCGACAGCACACCGCTGATGGCAGAGGTTACAACAGCAGGCAGCGTCAAAAAGGAAAACTTGAAGTATGTTCCCGACGAGGGCGAGCCTGTTGTCCTGAATTTCCAAAATGAACCTGAGGATGAATCTGTTCCGCCTCCGCCTGAATCCTCCGAACCGTCACAGCCCTCTGAAATTTCCGTTCCGGAACCAAGTGATAGTACGGTCACGGGTGATTCGATGGGCAAGTATATCGTGATCGGAGTAGTCGTTGGCGTATCTCTGGTCGCTGTGATCCTCTTGATCGTTCTCGGCAAGAAAAAGAAAAAGGACGATTGATTTGAGCCGTCCTGATATATGAAAAGAAGCAAACAGATGCGGATACTTTCAGGAGTATCCGCATTTTTAAGGTAATACCGCACAAAGATAGTGCCGCAGATGCGCTGTCAGATTTTTCGTCAGATTGTACAGAAATTCCGAAGGCATACTGACGTATGTCAAGGGATTCTTGTGCAAGATGACGGAAAATATGCAAGCAGATTAAGTGACGCCCTTCGATCGGAGCCAAAGACGAACGCTGAAAGGTTTCGGGAACTTATGCAGAGCAGTGGCGCTAAGCCGCAAGGCGGTCTTTGTGCGGGGGAGCCTTAAGGAGTGAGAAGATGTGAGTGAGCTGAATATCCCAAATGAACCCGATATATGGCAGCGTCTGAAAGAAGAAACACAGCCGATCATCATTTACGGCACCGGCAACGGCGCAGACAAGATCCTTGATGAACTGCTGCGTATTGATGTCACAGTGCAAGGCTTCATGGCAAGTGATGATTTTGTCAGGGGGCAGCATTTCAGAGGTTACAGTGTAAAAAAACTGTCTGACCTCGAAAAAGAATATGGCAGCCTGCTCATTCTGATCGCTTTCGGCACACAAAGACCCGAAGTGATGGACAATATCGTGAGAATTGCTGAAAGACATACCGTTTTGTGTCCTGATGTTCCCGTATACGGAGAAAAAATATTTCACAAGTCGTATGTCCTTCAGCATAAGGATGAACTTAAAAGAGTGTATGATTTGCTGTCTGACGAGCTTTCACGACAGACCTTTCAAAATGTCATTCGGTTTCGTTTAAGCGGAGAACTTTCAACTCTCACGTCTGTCTACTCGCCAAAGGAAGAAGTGTTTCAAAACATCCTGCACCTGACAGACGATGAGTATTATCTTGACCTTGGCGCCTATCGCGGCGATACGATAGATGAATTTCTGACCCATACAAACGATCAATACCGTGGGATCACCGCTCTTGAACCGGATGCAAAAACCTATCAGAAGCTCAAACTTCACGTTTCATCTATGCCCTGTGTTCAGACTTTCAAAATGGGTATCTGGAGCGAAAACACCGACCTTCCCTTTGACGCATCTCTCGGCAGAGGATCGTCTTTGTCTGCAAAGGGCAGTACTTGCCTGCCTGTCACAACGATCGACACACTCTTTGCCAAACGGAATGTCAGCTATCTCAAAATGGACGTGGAAGGCGCCGAATCAGAGGCGATCACCGGCGGTAAAATGGTGATCGCCCGTGATAGACCAAAGCTGAACATCGCTCTTTACCACCGCACAGAAGATATCTTCCACCTTCCGCTCCTGCTGCATTCCATTCAGCCGTCCTATCGTTTCTATATCAGACAGCATCCGCATATCCCCGATTGGGATCTGAATCTCTATGCGATATGAAAAAAACAGCACTTTGCCTTGACTGCATCGTGCTGTTTTGCTTTTTTGTATCGTCTGTTATTTCATGTTCATTCTCTGATAGAAAGGCATCGTATTTTCTGCGGCTGTTATGCCGATCTCGCTGTGGTAGTCGACAAAATGAAAAGCAGAGCCGCCGCAGAGAGGACCGACCTGCTGCGCAATTTGCTGGAATACTGCGGGATTCGTTCCGCTGAAATCCACAATGCAGACGTAGCTTGACCTTCCGTTTTGCCGCATTCCTTTGAGATAAGCATTGTGAATGCCCTCTGTCTGATCGAGGAGGGTAGTCAGGGTGCTGAGCATATCCTGCGGTACGTTACCAAGCGCAAAGAATCCGATCTGCTCGTTCTTGTTTTGCTCTTCGGGAGCGGTAAATTTTGATTTGATAGACTGAACGGTCGTTTTGTCGAGCAGCATATTGAAGCCAAGCGGATTGATCGTCAGCTTGTCACCGTTTTCGCAGAGTTTTTCCATATCGCTGAAAGTGATGACGTTGCCGACAGTGACCATTTCACGGTCGACTTTGCTGAATTCGATCCAGTCGGTAAAAACAGGAATGTAAGACTGTCCGTCCGAGCGGCTGAGGACAGCAATTTTCAGCGTCACATCACCAAACGTCATTTCACGGATGACCGTACCTTTCGGCGCCTGATCCTCCATGACGATGGGCAGCAGATATTTTGCGTGATAAATGTCACGCATAAAGCTGTTTTGCGCCTGTGGGTTTCTTTGACCTGTCTGCTGACACTGTAAAAAGAAATTGGCGCTTCTCATCAGATGCGGATTCATCACAGGACGTTTGTTTTCGGGGATCGCAGAAAAATCAGGCTTATGGATGATCTCTTTTAGCGCGATCACCACAAACATCTGTCCGTTATCCACGATCACCTGTTCAATGCCGTTTCGGAAAAAGTCACTGAACAGAGAAGCCCTTGCTTCCTTGTCGCATTCCATCGGTTCGATGCGTATCTTCATATTGGACAGATAATCCTTGAAGGCGTTGCAAAAGTCGATCTCGGAAAAAACATAGGCGGTTGGTATGCCGTTTTGAAACTCAATGTAGTGGTTTTTAGTGACAGGAGAATACGCCGTCCAGATCAGCTCACGCTGCTGCAGCAGTTCGATGATCTTGAGCATAAATTGATTGTCGTTGGTTTCGGCATATTGTTGGATCAGTTCCTGAATTTTGTTCATAATGAAAACCATACCGTGTGGCAGCGGCACTGAAAGGATGAAAAAGCGGCCACAGAATTCACTTTTTCATGATAGAAAGGGCTTTGTCAGAGAATGCTGTAAAAGGGTCAGGCAGTGCGGCAGAGCGTTTTCAGCGAGGAGAGAGGGCAAAGGCAATGTTCGTGCTGTGATCGGCGATACGTTCCAGGTTTGTCAGCAGCTCCATGAAGAGCGTGCCGATAGCGGCGCTGCACTCGCCTTTGTTCAGACGTTCGATATGCCTTTCTTTATATTCCTCGGTTTTGTCGTCTACTTCCTGCTCATTGTTGGTAATGCGTTCCAGCAGAAGCGGATCGGAAGAACGCGCAAAGAACAAGTCGAGAGAATCGGCGATCACGCTTTCAACAAGTTCGTTCAGTTCGTTGATCTCTTCGATCGCCTTTTCGCTGAAAGATTCATCGTTTTCTATGATACGGGAAGCGATCTCGCAGATGTTTTCTGCATGGTCGCCGATACGTTCCATGTCGCTGACGACATGATAGTAAGAGCCGATCTTCAAAAGGTCATGATCTTCCAGCGGCAAGCCGTTGAGCTGTACAAGATAGGAAGTGATGCTGTGGTTCAGATAGTCAATGACCTCTTCGTTTTCAGAAACCTTGGCAATGGCTTTTTCATCCTTGTTCAAAAGGGCTTTCATAGAGGTCTTGTAGTTTTTGTTGGCAAGGCTTCCCATGCGTTCGATCTCCTTTGCCACCTGATTGACAGCGATGGGAGGAGTCTTTAACAAACGTTCGTCCACAAATTTCAAACGGCAAGGCTCTTTTTCTTCTTCGCCTTTGTCGCCTCGGATGATCAGACAGCTCAGTCTGGTGATGAGGTTCACACAGGGCAGCAGTATGATGGTGGAAATGAGAGTGGATGAAATATGTACCAGTGAGATCTGTAAAGCAACATTTCCGGGCGCCAGACTTTCTATCCAAGAGGTGAAGGGAGTGAGCGCCGAGAGCAGCGATAGGATCGTTGCGCCAAACACGGTAAACAGTACATAAGAGAGAGCGGTTCTTTTAGCAGCTTTGGTAGCGCCGATGGATGACAGTACAGAAGTGAAGCAGGCACCGATATGGATACCATAAATGATGTAGACAGACTGTGGCAGCAGCAGCGCACCCGCTGCGCCCAGCGCCTGCAAAATACCGACAGCCGCCGATGAGCTTTGAATCAGCGCCGCAAACACAACGCCGAACAGCACGCCGAGCAGAGGGTTGCTGATAGAGGTGATCATTTGACTGAAAAAATCGGAAGATGCCAGCGGCTTGAGGTTAGCGCTCATGGTTGACATACCGAAAAACAGGATACCGAAGCCTGCGATGATCTGTCCTGCGTATTTCGTATTGTTTTTTTTGCTCAGAGAAACCATGAATGCGCCGATACAGATGAAGATCGGCATATACTGCGCGATATTGAATGACAAGATCAGGCTGGTGACGGTCGTACCGATGGTTGC
>ONYV01000206.1 GCA_900322105.1 uncultured Eubacteriales bacterium
TTTGTAGTTCGCCCGGCATGGGCGTAGTCTAATCGGTGAAAGTCCGTAAAGTGCCCTGATAGTGGGAAACTTACAGTCAAAGGCAAGGGTGTCCATCGTGAGGTGGAATCTGAAGGAAGCTGGATGGCAAACCTCTGGTCTGACGAACAGAAATCACATATAAGGCTTGGTATATCGGGTAAGGTTGCTACACAAACTGAAGCCCAATAGCTATCCGAAGGTATACTGAGTAAATGTGGCAGATAGATGGAGGGAAAGATTACGCACCTTAACCGGGGAGGTCTGCACGGTATGCTATGCAGAACAATAATATAGTTTGTTCCTTAGTAACCCATATCGTAAGGTATGATTGAACGTGCAGAAGTCAGCTCAAGCCGTAGTACCTTAGAAGTCTATGAAAGTAGATGGAGGAAAGGGCTTGACGGTTGGGATAAGACAGACGCTGATTATCTGACACCTGATGATAGCAGTTGCTCGAGAGAGGTTGCTTGCCACAAGGTAGGTTGGAAACCGAGAATAAGGCAAGAACGCTTAGGGTTAGGAATATGAGGTGCAAGGCATAAGCACATCTTTGAACAACCGAAACGCCGTGTACCGAACGGTACGCACGGTGTTGTGAGAGGACGGGGGTTAGCCACCCCCTCCTACTCGATTGCATAACAGAGCGTCTGACGGTTGGAGGGCGCTTGCGGAAGGGTGATGAATTAGTGAATAATATTCATGTATCATACGATAAGAAAGGGACAAAGATATCTGTGCGGATAACTTTGTCCCTGTGTGTGACAAACGGTGTTTTGTGAAAGTAGGTTTGCTGAGTGTTATTTTGCGGTGCGGTTTTTGAGGAAGCGGATCAGGACGACGATCTCATGTACCAGAACCGGCAGCAGGCTGATGAGGACAACGAACAGCCACATCATGCCTGTCATTCTGACAGTGCCGAACACGCTCATCAGGAACGGGATCTCTGTGACGGCGATCTGTCCCAATACGCCGACGATCAGCGCAAGGATCATGATCTTGTTATCAAGGTGATTGAACCTGAAGATCGAACGTTCGGTATCACGCATACCGATGGCGTGGAACAGTTCGGTCATGGCTAAGGTGCAGAAAGCAAGGGTCTGGGAAGTTGCCAGCACGTCCTTTTTGCCGAAGTATTCGATCAGCATTCCCATGGAGAAAGGTGTGCCGTCTGCGATCATCATGCTGATGGGGGTATAGAGGAAAGCAAAGAGGGTGACAATGGCGATCACGACGCTGTACAGACCGACTTTGAAGAAGCCGCCGCCTGCAAAGAGGGATTCGCCGTTTTTGCGCGGCTTTTTGTTCATGACATCCGAAGAAGAGTTCGGGTCAACGCCGAGCGCAAAGCAGGGGAGTGAGTCTGTCAAAAGGTTGATCCAGAGAATGTGGACGGCTTTCAGCGGCGCAGCAAGTCCTGCTACGATTGCCGCAAACATCACAATGATCTCGCTGACGTTGGAGGACAGGGCGAACAGAATGGATTTCTTGACGTTTTCATAGATGTTTCTGCCTTCCTTGACGGCTTTTTCGATGGTGGTGAATTTGTCGTCCTGCAGCACGATATCCGCTGCGCCCTTGGCAACGTCTGTACCGGTGATGCCCATCGCTACGCCGACATCTGCGGCTTTCAGGGACGGAGCGTCGTTCACGCCGTCGCCTGTCATACTGGCAATATTATCATTTGCCTGAATCGCCTTGACGATGCGTACTTTATGTTCGGGAGATACTCTGGCAAAGATCGAAAGACCGGGAGCGCGTTCTTTCAGTTCTTCGTCTGACAGCTCGTCTAATTCGTGTCCCATGATGCATTCTTTCGGGTCGCTGGCAATGCCTAACTTCTTGGCGATGGCAAGCGCTGTGTCTTTATGGTCGCCTGTAATCATCACGGTCTTGATGCCTGCTTTTTTGAAGGTGCGGATGGAATCGACAACTTCGGGACGTTCGGGGTCGATCATGCCGATCATGCCGATAAAGGTCAGCTGCTGTTCAATGGCGTCGGGGTTATCGTATCGGATGGCAAGGGACAGCACTCTGAGCGCATCGTTGGACATTTCGCTCATCGTTTTGAAGATCAGTGCTTTATCACCTGCTTCGATCTCTCGTACAGTGCTGTTGATGGCAATATGGGTGCAGCGTGTCAGAAGTTCATCGGTAGAGCCTTTGGTGAAAGAGATGGTTTTGCCGTCGGCTGTTTTGTGTACGGTCGTCATCAGCTTGCGGTCGGAATCAAAGGCTTTTTCGTTGATGCGGGGCATTGTTTTTTCGGTGTCGGCTTTTTCGATGCCGTAGCGTTTGGCAAGGGCGACAAGCGCTGTTTCGGTGGGGTCACCGACTTCTGTACCGTCAGAGGCAATGCTGGCGTCTGTGCAGAGCATGAAGCCTTTGAGCAGCAGGTCGTGCTTTGCGGTGTCGAGGGTGTCAAGGTCGAGATAGCTGCCGTTTTCAAAGGCTTTCACGACCGTCATTTTATTTTGTGTCAGCGTTCCTGTCTTATCGGAGCAGACATAGCTGACAGCGCCGAGAGTTTCGACCGCAGGCATATTCTTGACGATCGCATTGACCTTTGCCATACGCTGCATACCAAGCGCTAAAACGATCGTAACAATGGTGGGGATGCCCTCGGGAATGGCGGCTACGGCAAGGGATACGGCGGTGATCAGCAGTTCGAGTATTTCCCGTCCCTGCAGCAGTCCGATCAGGAACACGATCACGCAGATGATGATGACGGCAATGCCGAGGATCTTGCTCAGACCGTCCATGCCCTTTTGCAGCGGTGAGGGCTTGTCCTTTTCTTTGCCGACCATATCGGCAATCTTGCCGATTTCGGTTTCCATGCCGACTTTTGTGACTTCTCCGACACCTCGCCCGTAGGTGACGATGGTGGACATATAGGCAAGGTCAAGCCTGTCGCCGATGCCTGTTTTTTCATCGGGAACAAAGCTGCTGTCCTTTTCTACGGGTACGGATTCGCCTGTCAGGGCTTTTTCGTCGATCTGCAGCCGTGCGGTTTCGATCAGCTTCAGGTCAGCAGGAACTTGCTTTCCTGCTTCGAGCAGCACGATATCCCCGACGACCAGTTCTTCGGAGGAAATCTCTTTGGTTTCTCCGTCTCGCACGACAGTTGCTTTCAGTACGGACAT
>ONYV01000056.1 GCA_900322105.1 uncultured Eubacteriales bacterium
AAAGACAGTTGGCAATAAGCTTGGAGAAAGGTGCCTACGAATTGTTGGTCAACCCCTACCCCATCCTGCCCATGCACTTCACCCTGCCCACTAGCCTCCATCAGCCACAGCGCATCAGTCCGATGTATGGGCAGATGCTGTTGCTGCTGAGCAAGCATCCTGAACTGACCGTATTCTACAATGGCCCACAGTGTGGAGCATCTGCTCCCGACCATGCACATTTGCAGGCAGGCACCAGCGGGCTGCTGCCACTTCAACGTGAATGGCAGCGCCTGTCGATTCACCTAAAGACACTGTTGCAGCCTGCTCCCGATGCTCAGCTCGCTCTGATAGAAGACTATCCCTGCAGTGCACTGCTCATCCGTTCGAAGGGTCGCAAGGCCAGTGAACGACTCTTTGTACGACTCTACGAAATCCTCGACACACAAGGTGAGAAGAACGAACAGGAGCCAATGATGAACATTGTGGCCTGGCACGACGGCGAGAACTATCTTTCGGTCGTATTCCCACGCAAGAAGCATCGTCCAGACTGCTACTATCGCAATGACGACAGACAGTTGATGATCAGTCCAGGTGCGCTCGACATGAGTGGACTGATGATTACCCCACGAGCAGAAGATTTCCACAAGCTGGATGCTGATACGGCTTTAGCCATCCTGCAAGAATGCTCCATCGACAAGGACGAACTGCTGCAGATGCTCCTGCCAAGCCTAATGTCTACCGATGCCAATCCCTCACAGTTGCCGTCCAACCCTACTGTCTCCGTAGGCATTGTCAGTGCCCAGCGTATCGATTTCTGCCTCAACGGCAACTATCAGGCCAAAGGCGAAAATATTCAGGGCATGCAGAGCGTCGAACTGGCAGAAGGAGGCCTGGCATGGCGCGGACAGCAGTATCGCCAGCTTACCTTCACACCTCTGGAGCCTGATGCCTCCTTTACCCTCAACGATGTGACTATAGGCAATGGTTTCCACTGGGAGCGTCGCGAGCGGCAGACATTCCGCGGAGCATTGCGGCTGCTCATCGAGGCCGACAGCGTGCTGGCCATCAACGAGCTGCCAGTTGAGGACTATCTGGAAAGCGTCATCTCCAGCGAGATGAGTGCCAGTTCATCACTTGAGCTACTCAAGGCTCATGCTGTCATATCCCGCTCGTGGCTTCTATGCCAGAAAGAGCGAAAAGAAGAAAAAGGCAAGAACGGTACCGACGGCTTCTTCTCCTTCGAGCCATCGAAACTCTACTTGGGTTCCGACCTTCGCAAGCCCAAGGCGCTCAGCGCAACGCTGGCTGTCTCTGAATTACTGATCGACGATCATCCCTATGCTTGGCTTGATTCGGCGAGTCGTAGCCAGATCTCCAAGTGCCAGCCTTTCTTCACGCGCAAGATCAGGATTCCCTCAAATGTCAAGAAGTTCGCTGTTGGCTTCTCGCTCCTGACCTACCAGAATCAGGAACATCAGGATCAGCGGTACGATCACCAGACAGATCACATAAGCAGCGTTCATGATCGAAAGCCCCAGCAGGAACTGACAAACAAGACCAACGACCAGCGATACATACAGCACGAAGCCCGAAATACCGTTCGGCCCGAAGAAAGCACTTTCAAAATCTCGCCGCCGCAGGGACGAAGCAATATTGACGATCATCGATAGAGCGATCGTCACCACACCGATGGCGACAGAACCATAGATGATCAGATTGATGCTTTCTGCTTTCATGACCTCGATGAGCTTTCCTTCCGTACCGAAAATTGCCTGATGCACAGGCGTCAGCACCTCTTCAAAGCCAAACACCGAGCCGTACAGGAAACCGAAGATCATGCCCATGATGCCGCACGGCACCAGGATCCTTCCAATCTCCATCTTTTTGAATTTGTACATCAGCGCCCCGACAATGGCAACGACAAGCCCCTGCCCCATATCACCGAACATGATGCCGAAAAACAAGGTATAGGTAAAGGCGACAAAAGCGGTCGGATCGATCTCGTTATGACACGGCAATCCGTACATTTTAACATAAAACTCATATAAACGGATGAAGGGCGGATTTTTCAGTATCACAGGCGGCTTTTGCTTTTTGATCTCTTTGCTGTCTGTAACGGAAAATTCAACACTCTTGATATTTGAGAGCTTTTGAGTAAAGTTCTTTTCCTGATCGGCAGGGATCCAGCCCGAAAGAATAAAGCTCTTGTGGTAGCGGTAAACATAGCGTTTGATCTCGCTGTAAGCGTCCAGCTCCATCAGTTTGGAGTAAACGGCTGTGCATTCATTCTTTTCTTTTTCCCAGAAAGCAGACAATTTTTCCTGCTCCTGCTTTGCCTGTTCTTTCAGATCACTCAGCTTTGTTTGCAGAGAGGCAAGGTAATCGGCAGGTTTTCCTGCGATCGGCGGAACTTCAAGACGTTCAAAGAACAGGGATGAGAAGATCCTGTCGATCTCATCCTTTTGCTCAGGGATCGTGAAATATGCGCCCCAGTAATGCGTTTCATCGTTTGAGAACGGAAAGAAGATCGCATACTGATTTGAGGAATAAGCGGATAACTTTTCGTAGCTTTCCTTTGGCAGCCGTCCGAAATTCGGTGTGATGTATTTGCAATTGTTGATCTCGGTAAAGTCGATGTTGCTGCCTGTAAAATGCTCCACCTGCTCAATGGAACGTCTGACATCGTCCATTTCCTGTTCCAGCATCAGTTTTCTTCCGAGGATATTGTCGGTTTCAGACACGAAATTGCTGACATATTTCATCGGTTCGGAAATCTCTGCTTTGCAGGTGTTTTCTGCATCATAGTCCAGCGGAAAACCTCCTGCCTCACAGGAATTTTTGAGCTGCTGTATCGTCTGGGAATACGGATTCTTTTCTCCCAGCGGTACAAAGTTTTTGGTATCGGAATAAAATGACATTGCATCATCGGGCTGAAAGCACCCTGAATCGCCACAGAGCTTGATGACTTTTTCAATTTCGGGCATCAGACCGATAATGCTGATGGCTTTTACTGCTTTGACAGACAAAGTATCACCTCCTTAGTATTATTGTACGGGCAGTTTGCTTTTTTCTTCGGCAGAAAGTCCGTATCTGGTCGCTTCGATCAGGTTAATGATATTATTCACTTCAATTTGTTTGAGGTAAATATAAGAGATCATCACGATGATCGGATTTGGCGACAAACGCAAATGATGTTTGCAGTATGCGTTGATGAGTGCATAGGAGATCTGTGTTTTATCGTAAAAGGTGACTTTCGAGAGCATCTTGCCAAGATAGGTATCTCTTGCCAGCTCATACACATCGTCTGTACCCTCTGCCTCACACAGTTCCCCCATCCGTTTTTTCGAGAGTCTGCCGAAGGGGATCAGCAGGGAAGAAACGGTTTCCGAACTGAAATGATGGTATTTTTTCAGTCTGAGGATCCTTTCCAGATTCTCAAAATCGCATACTGCCAAAAACAGATCCTTGAGTTCCTTTTTTTCGGTTTTGTGCTTCATTTTTTCTATGCTTTCAAGCGCCATACGGTAATCCTGAGAGATCAGCGCAATCTCGATATCAGAGATCTTCATCGGCACGCCATCCTTTGGACGAAAAGATCGGATCACCTGATAATATCTGGTATGCTGCAGTGCCTCTAAGACTTCGTCAAAGCTGCGTGCTGCCGCTAATTTTTTGAAGCTGACATCAGAGAACCGTTCCAGCGACAGCGGCACTGTCAGTGCATATTCCTCAGATTTTCCCAAATTGAGCATGATCAGGCAGTGAAGGATCTGTTCAACGTCTAATCTTGCCGTCACAAATGATGTTACGGAAGCGCCGTTTTCGGCAGCATAGCGTGAAAGCGCATACACATCGGAATAGACATCCTGCCGCAGCAGCGGTTCAAGCTGTCCTCGGTGGATCTCATTCTCCACCATGCCTGTCAGCGCTTTGCTGTAGCGTGTGCGGGTTTTGAGGTAAGAAGCGATCTCCGGTACAGTCTTGCACTCGATCAGTTGACGGTAGTCGTCTTCTTTCAGGCTTTTTCCATACATCGCTCTGGATTTTGCCAGCACAGCATTGCTTGATTTTGAAGGCATTCGCTTTTACAGCTCCTTTCCAAGCGCTATTCGCCCACGACACGGGCAACGATCGTGTCTACCCATTCGTCACAGTGGCTCTTGTATTCGCTTTCCAGTTTTTCGATCATTGCGCTGTCACGTTCTTCGATCTGTCTGCGTTCTTTTTCGGCTTTTTGCATCGCCGCTTTTTCGTTGATCGCAATTCGCTTTTTCGCTCGTTCCAGCAGTTCGGTCTTGATACTTTCCCGTTTTGCGATGATCCGGTTTTCATGATCGAGTTTACTCTGTTGGGCCTGCTCGGTCATATCTCTTGCCTTTTTGTCCATTTCGACAATTCTGGCTATCATATCCTCCAAGGATCCCACCTCCTTTTATTGGCACTCTCTGTTTTCAGAGGAGGCTGAAAACAGCTGTTTTTTTATGAAAAGACACGTGCAGAGAAGAAGGGAAAGCGATCCTCTTCTCTGCACTCGTCTTCCATCCCCTATTATACTCCATCCCTCCGGCTTTTACAAGCGACAATTCCACGATTTTGTGCGCAGAGCCTGCGTCTTACCGCCGCTCAACTTTCTTTGTAGTTTCCGAGGAAAGTGAAGTCGGTGAGTTCGTCCGAGAGGGTGCGCAGAAGGGAAAGGGTATTGCGGCTGCCGACGTTTCCGCTGAAATCGAGATAGAACATATATTCAAAATCCGTGCCAAGTACGGGACGGGACTCTATTTTTGTCAGGTTCAGTCCGCAGTATGCAAAGCGAAACAACACCTCATACAGTGAACCTGTGGTATGCGGCAAAGAGAACGACAGACTGATCTTGTCCGCATCAGGCTCGATATACAGTTCTTTTGATATGACAATAAAGCGTGTCATATTGTTGGGATTATCCTGAAAGCTCCGCAGGAGGATCTCAAGACCGTATTCCTTAGCAGCTTTCTCGGAACAGATGGCGGCGATCGTGGCGTCTGACGATTCACTGACCATTTTGGCAGCGGCGGCAGTGCTGATATATGCTTTTGGCGTCAGCTTGTGAGAATGCAGGTATTCCGAGCATTGACCGAGCGCCTGCTGGTGAGAATATACTGTTTTGATGTTCTCAAGCGCAGCGCCGCTGACAGATGCAAGACAATGATCGATCGGGATATGGATAGCCGACACAATCGAAAAGCGGTATTTTTGCAGCAGATCATAGACCTCTGTAACAGAACCGACAGAACTGTTTTCGATCGGCAGAACGCCAAATTCCGCCTCACTGTTGGCGATCGCCTTGAAAACTTCGTGGAAGGTCGGGCGAAAGATCGGCTCTGTATCGGGGAAAAGCCTATTGCACGCTTCGTTGGTATAAGTACCCGGCACACCGAAACAAACCGCTTTCTGTCCCTTTTGTGCAAACGGCAGTTGTTTTTTTGCGCCTAAAATACGGCGGTTGAGCGCATCTCCGCTGCCGAGCATCTCATGCTGCAAAGCCCTGCTCAGCTCCATGATCGTCACATATAGCTGACGGGTAGGCGCACCGTAGCTGCCTGCTGTCTGCTCGATCTTATCCAGCACCTGCTCTTCCCTTTCACGGTTAAAGATCGGCAGTCCGTTTTCGAGCTTATATTCTGCGACACGTCTGGAGCAATCCATTCTTTTGGCAAACAATGCCGATAACTGTCGGTCGATATCGTCAATTTCCTGTCTGATCTCACCAAGACCATTATTTCCCGTTTCTTTTTGTTCCATACTCAAAGCATATTCACATCCTTCAAAAGATTGACAAGCGCTATGGCAGTGACCGATTCAATGACAGGCACTGCGCGCACCACGATGCACGGATCGTGACGTCCCTTGATCGCAAGCGTTGTGTCGGTTTTGTCCATCAGGTTTACCGTATGCTGCTCTTTGGCGATGGACGGCGTAGGCTTCATCGCTGTGCGGAAGATGATCGGCATACCCGAACTGATACCGCCAAGAATGCCGCCGTGACGGTTGGTACGGGTACGTACCTGATCGCCGTCATAGTAAAATGCATCGTTATTCTGACTGCCCCTCAGCGCTGACCCTGCAAAGCCTGAACCAAACTCGATCCCCTTGACCGCAGGAACGCCAAATACAATGGACGAGATCACATTTTCCACGCCCTCAAACATCGGAGACCCCACTCCCGCAGGCATTCCTTTCACAGCACATTCGATCGTGCCGCCGATGCTGTCGCCGTCCATGCGGCATTCCTCGATCAAAGCACGCATTTCACTTTCCTTTGTTCGGTCGATCAAACCGAAGGTCGATTCGGAAAGCATTTGCATCAGTTCATCCGCTATCTCCGTTTCATTGAACCGACTGTCACAGATATGACCGATGGAAGCTATGTGCGCTGCGATAGAGATCCCCTTTTTTTCAAGGATCTGGCGGCATACTGCGCCTGCGAAAACAAGCGGAGCAGTCAGCCTTGCGGAAAAATGACCGCCGCCCCGTATATCATTGAAGCCATGATACCGGACAAAACCCGTATAATCGGCATGAGAAGGACGAGGACAACTCAATACATTGCCATAATCCTGTGAACGGGTATTCGTATTCCGAATGACCGCACAAAGCGGTGCGCCTGTCGTGGTATCATTCAACAGCCCCGACAGAATTTCCGGTGTATCTGCCTCGGAACGGGGCGTTGCCGCTTTATCTTTGCCGGGCGCACGACGACCCATTTGTAACAGCAAGGCTTCACGGTCAATGAATTCTCCTGCCGGCAATCCATCCATCACTACGCCAATGCCGCCGCCGTGACTTTCTCCGAAAATGGATATTTTGAGATAGTTACCCCATGATGACATGAATCTTTCCTCCTAACTTCTCCATATCGTCAAAAAATGTCGGATAGGATTTATTGATGCTTTCCCCATCGGTCAGTATAATCGTACCGCTGCAGCGTACCGATGCCATCGCTAAAGCCATCACAATACGATGATCGTTATACCCTTCAG
>ONYV01000170.1 GCA_900322105.1 uncultured Eubacteriales bacterium
GATCAGTCTGCTGACTTCCTGCTCCCCGTAATCAGTTCCCTCTGTTTTCTCATCCACTGTTTCATCCTGCTTTTCAAAAGAAGGCAGGCTTTCATTTTTATTACGCTTCATATGATCCCTCCTGTGCATATTATCTGCAAAGAAAGGAAAATCATACATAGCTTTTTACCAGCGATACTTTTCGTGGAGCTTTTTACAGACGAAACTGACCGGGATCGTCAAAAGTCCCCACAGAAAGCTGTACAGTACGCAGACCTGTCCGCAAAAATTCAGACGGCGGCCTGAATAGTCCCAGATCTTCATTTTCAGACAATGATTGAAAAGGAATCCCGCAAAGAATTCTGTCAGTGTGATAACTATACTGCCGATACAGCATTTCAACATCATTGTACAATCTCTGACGTATTTGAATATGCGATAAAGCATTATAAAGCACACCCCACCTGTCAGGATCATAGACCAGTGTGTGTATCTTCTCCATAGGAGCTCGATAATGCCGTAGGACAGACCTCCGATCAGAAAGAGCTTATAAAAACAGTGTTCCTTTTTTTTCATGCAAACTCACCCGTAGGTTATTGTTTGCAGAAAAGACGGGATTATCAAAAGTGCCTGCGGCTTATTTTTTTCGGCGGGTGATGATGCTGTAAATAATGATGGTAATGACCGCAGCGCAGGCAGCGCCGAAGATCACCAACACGATCGTATTGCTGTAAGGAGCGGTACGGTGACGCAGTGTATTCTGTTCGCTGATCCGCTGCTTTTGGTTGAGTTTGTTCAGTTCTTCTATCTTATCTGCAACATAAAGATGACCGTCCTTTGACAGGTGAATGTCACTTTGCTGAACGAGCGTCATTTTCTGATACTGATCCTCAAAGTCGCTCATCAGATCGATCACCGAAACAGAGTAACCGTATTCACGGCTTTCACTGAGCGCGATCATCGTATCGCACAATTTGCGAAAAACGGAATGCAGATGATTGAAAAGAGCGTTTTGATACAAAGAGTATCCTGCTTCATAGGGAGAAACGAAATATATCTCTCCCTGACAGCCAATCTCCCGAAGATAAGAGATCGTTTCTTTGATGTTTGCCTCACATTTCAAAACAGCATCCTTGCTTTGTTTCTGAAAACGGTTGATGATGCTGTCTGACAGCATCAGGGACTGAGCGTCCGTTTTATTCTTCGCAGCAAAGAGTGATAACACGCTGTCGATCAGCGGCGCCTTGATCCCCGAGTCGATCGCAGCGCCTGCTTTGACCCAGCTCTCCTGATTTTCGCTGTATTCCTTGTGGATACAGTCATCAAAGACCTTGAGGATATCGTTGGTTCCCAAAGAAAATATGACGACATCAGCATTCTTCAGTATGCCTTTATCAGCCGCTTTGACATCTGAAAGGATCTCGGCGGAATCGTATCCCGAATGAGAGAAATTAAAGCAGTTCTTGCCGTAAGTCAGATGATAACGCTGACAAAGCAGGTTTGAAAAGGACTGAGCTGCCTTGGAATTATCATTAAAATCAAAATCAGGCAGACCGAATCCTGCAGAAATGGAATCTCCGAATACGACCATGCTGTCAACAGCTTGTTCATTAGCAGTTTCATCGTCATTGGCGCTTTGCAGACTGCTATCATCCAGAGCAAAAACATTCACAGCGGATAAAGTAAAGAAAAGGATCACGGAAAGTAAAAGACACAGTGTTTTTTTCATACGGCATCCTCTCTGATAAATATAATATGAACACATTAGCAAAATATGCACCCTCAGAACGTCAGCTCAGGAAACCGTCGATAATAGTTGCTTCTGCTTCTTCTTCCGTCATGCCGAGAGTGCGCAGTTTCAAGATCTGTTCACCTGCGATCTTGCCGATCGCTGCTTCGTGGATCAGCGCAGCATCATTGTCCCTTGCATGAAGCTCAGGCGCAGCGTCTACTTTTCCGTTTTCGGAAATGATCGCATCACATTCCGAATGACCTGTACAGGGAGCGTTGCCAACGATGACGGAGTGATACGCCTGATGAGAGTCATCTCTTGCAACCGAACGAGAGATCAGATCAACGCCCGAATCCTTGCCGTTCATTTCCACATAGAACTCGGTTTTTGCCGTCTGATCCTTTTCTGTCAGGATCCTTTCACGGATAAAGAGCTTTGCGCCTTTTCCGAGCTTAGCAGAGGTAACTCTGGTAGTTCTGTCTACGCCGCCGATCTGTGCAGTGTCCATTTCCAACACGGCGTTTTCTTCGAGTTCCGCTTCCGTTACAGGATCAATAGAGCGAAGTCCTGTGCCGTGACCTTTGCCAATGTGCTTTTCAAGGTATTTTACTTTAGAGCCTTTCCCGAGGAAAAAGCGATGGATGCCGTTGTGTCTTGCAGGTTCGCCTGTTTCTGTATGGATGCCGCATCCTGCAACGATGATCACATCTGCGCCGTCACCGACAAAGAAATCGTTATATACAAGATCATCCACATCTCCGTGAGTCACACAAGCGGGGATAGAAACGGTTTCGCCCTTGGTTTTTGGCGCAATAAAGATCTCAAGACCGGGCTTATCCTTTTTGGATTCGATCTTGATATTGTCGCTTGACATCCTTCCTGCGCACTGACCGTCTTCACGTATATTATAAGCGCCCTTGAATTCTCCGTCCCATTCGGAGATCTCTCTGAGCAGATCTTTCGTTATCTCATTCATCAGAACATTTCCTCCTGCTTATAGCATTTTCCGGTTACGGCGTCATTTTCGGCAAGCCGCTTCATCATTTTCTGCGGTGTTCCCTGTGCTTTGATATTGCCGTCTGCAACAAGAATGATCTCATCGGCAATATTCAGTATCCTTTCCTGATGGGAAATGATGATGATAGAACCGTTCAGTTCTTTTCTCATGTCCTCAAATGTCTTGATCAGGCTGGTGAAGCTCCACAGGTCGATCCCTGCTTCAGGTTCGTCAAACAGTGTCAGAGAGGTTCTTCTTGCCAGTACGGTAGCAATCTCGATACGTTTCATCTCACCACCCGAAAGGGTCGCATTGACCTCACGGTCAATATATTCCTCTGCGCAGAGTCCGACCTTGCTCATGATATTACAGACATCCGCAAGCGTCATTTTCGACCCTGCTGCCAGTTCAATGAGTTTTCTCACGGTAATACCCTTGAAGCGAACAGGCTGCTGAAACGCAAAGCTGATGCCCATTTTTGCTCTTTCGGTAATATCTGCGTCAGTAATATCTTCTTGATTGAAATAGATCCTGCCGCTCTCCTGACGGTAGATACCTGCGATGATCTTGGCAAGCGTTGTCTTACCGCCGCCGTTCGGACCTGTGATCACAACGAGCTTGCCGTCAGGAACAGTCAGATTCAGGTTACGGAGAACATCCACACCATCGGGTGTGCTCCATGATATATTTTCGAGCCTTAGCAATTTTATCATCCTTTTCTGTCAATGTATTTGTACAACATCTTATTATAGCATACCGAAAAAAAATATACAATTACTTTTTTGTCATTTTTATCAGATAGAATCATTATAGTGATCGGTCGTGCGAATGGCGGAAACGCAGTGTCAAGAGGATCGCTTTACATTTCTGAAGCGAATCTTTCAGTCTACGTATTTTTGTAAAGCAATTCACCTGTACGGACATTTCTGCTTGTTTGTCGTTTTTTTCATATGAAAACACAA
>ONYV01000243.1 GCA_900322105.1 uncultured Eubacteriales bacterium
TCGGTTGCGGACTTATGGCAGAAGTAGTAGTAATCTGTTTTGCCGACCGTCAGCGCCGCTTCGATCGCCTCCATACCGGGGTTGCAGATCGGTCCGGGCGGCAGACCCTTGATGTCATAGGTATTATACGTACTCTTGAAGGAAGCCCTTTCCTTGAGCGGAATATCCTGCAGGGAAGCATAGGGATAATACTTTGTCGAGTCAAGCTGCAAGAACCACAGACCGCCTTCGCCGTTGTCGTTCATACCGTCGTTGTTCATCGTTGCCAGACGGTTGTGCATGATCGCAGAGATCATATACATATCGTCCTTGTTAGCCGCCTCTGCCTGAATGAGAGAAGCCAGCGTCAGCACTTCTTCCATCGTCATATTGATGGTCTCCGCACGTTCGGCAATGGTCATCTTCTTGTCATAGCCAATGACTCTCGACTTCTTCGCATAGACCTTGCGGCGGTAGTTGGCAAGGAACTTTTCGATCACGGTATCCACTTTTTCACCGACATAGAAATAATAGGTATCGGGGAACAGGTAGCCCTCCAACTTATAAGGACGCTTTTCGGCATTGGGGATATTGCCGATAAACTCATACTCATCAAAGTCGTCGGAATTGCAGGCTTTGAGGAACTCATCCGCACTACACACCTTGCCGTTTTCGAGGAGTTTTGCATACTGTTTCAAAGACATACCTTCCGTAAACTGCAGCGTCACAACGTCAGTACGGTTCATATCCGACTGCATATAGTTGATAAGCGCCTGATAGTCCTTGTTGGTCGGCAGGTCAAACGTACCCTGTGTAAAGCCCGAAGTCGCCTTGGTCATGGTCGCATAGAGCTTAAAGAACCATTTTACTTTGATAGCGCCTTTTTCATACAGTATATCGGTAAAGGTATCGAGATCCACATTCTGCGGAATGGTGACAGATACCTTCCGATCCTCCTCTCTGCCAACGCCCAGCATATCGTTGACGCCGACCATGATGAACTCTCCGATCATCACAGACACCAGCAGCGCCATTGCGATCCACACCAGACGGAAGACCACACGGTTTTTCTTTGCTTTTTGCTTTCTGCGTCTTTTGTCGATCCGTTTGGCGCGTTTCAGACTTTTTTTATCCACTGCGATCTCCGCATCCGCAGGCACAGCGCTGTAACTGTTCAGTTCTGCGCCCTCGCCTGCTTCTTCCTTTTGCAGCGATACCGGCGCGCCCTGTTCTGCATCAGCTCCGTCCGATGATACAGACGGCGCTTTGCTGCTGATCTCTGTTCCTGCGCTGTCGTCATCATCTCTGAAATTCAATTTGAAATTCGCTATTCTTTCCTGTCTTTTTCTTTCAAGCTCATCACTCATGAGACAAAAGACCTCCTTATCCTTGGGGGTTCCTGATTTTTCGGAAATACTTATCCGTCACAAGAATTTTTACGGGTTTGTCAAACCTGCCTTTCGGCAAGCTCCATTTTACACATTCGCTGTAGCATACGCCGACCGTAAAGCCCTGATATCCCGACAGAAACCTGTCGTAATACCCTTTGCCGTATCCCAGACGATAACCGCTGCTGTCAAACGCCATGCCCGGAACGATACAAAGACTGCCGCTGCCGTCGCCGATAAACTCCCGGCATTCCGCAGGCTTTGGCTCCATCACGCCGAAGCTGCTTTTTTCAAGCTGGTGCAGGTCTGTGATATAGTAAAACGCCATTTTGCCGCTGTCGTCAAGGCATTTCGGCACTGCGACCTTTTTGCCGTCCCGAAACGCCTTTGAGATCAATTGCAGCGTATCGGGTTCTTCCGCCTTGGAAACATATGTCAAAAGAGTGTCTGTTTTCTGATATTGATACAAAGCGGTCAGCCTGCAAAAGATGCTGTCATCCAAACGCTGCTTTTCTTCCTGAGAATAACCCAGACGGATCGCGCGGAACTTTTTTCTCAGCGCATTTTTTACTTCTCTGGTATGATTTATCTGCATTGCACAGCATTCCTTACCTTGTCGGAAACAGCCCTGTCCCTGACGGCTGCGAGCAGCTCCAGACCGAAATCAAGCGACACGCCCATACCCTTTGCGGTAATGATATTTCCGTCACGGCAGACAAACTCATCTGTCGGGATATAACCTTTCAGTTCCGTTTCAAAAGACGGGAAACACACTGCTTTTTTGTTTTGCAGCAGACCTGCATGACCGAGGATGGAAGGCGCAGCGCAGATTGCGCCGATCACAAGACCATTTTCTGCGCAGTAGGCGATCATTTTCTGCACGGTCGCATTTGCTTCCAGATTCAGCGTACCGGGCATACCTCCGGGCAGCACGATCGCTTCTGTCTGAGAAAAGTCTGTCAGTTCACTGTCTGCAATATCGGCTGTGACAGGTATTTTGTGAGAGCTGACAATATTTTTTCCGCCGATCCCCACAGTCGTAACCTCCACGCCGCCTCTGCGCAGCACATCCACAGGCGTCAGCGCCTCGATCTCTTCCATTCCGTTTGCTAAAAATATATAAACCATATTCTTTCTCCTTTCTGTCTTTCGGAGCATTCCTTCTGCGAAAGCCATAGCGTCCGCATTTTCCTACTTTATATTAAAACGCAATTCTCCGTTCTTGTCAACCACTTTTTCGGGTCAGCCACGGAAATCCATTTTGTCGGGTCAGCCACATGAAGAAACCCATCTTCGCCTGTCGGCTCGGTCG
>ONYV01000196.1 GCA_900322105.1 uncultured Eubacteriales bacterium
TACATGGACGAAAACAGAAGCTCTCAGCAAAATCAGGATTATGACCCCGAAAAAGACGGCTACAATCCTGACAGGATCTATGACGCTCCGAAAGGATACCGTCCGAAAGAGCGTCAGCATGGTTTTTATACTGCACCGCTTGCAGATGATGAAAATACGGGGAAGAAAACGTACTATCCGAGCTTCATCGTGTCGGTGATCGGCGTTATTCTTGCCTTCGTCAGCATGGTGCTGTCTGTCACGGCGCTGATCCTGACATTCTTCGGTATTGCAGGACTGCTGCTGAATATCCTTTCTTTCATCACGGGGATTTTTGCGCTGTCGATGGGCATCGTCGGCGGCAAGATGAATCTGAGCCGCGGTTATCCTTGGGGAAAGGTCTGTATTGCGGCGCTGATCCTGTCCGCCGTTGCGATACTGTCAAGCGGCGCATTACTGATGTTCACATCCTGCTCTGCGCTGCTGCACTGCACCGCTTTTGTTCTGTACTGAATGCGCATTCGCTCATATGAGCTCCACAGCGATCAGAGGAAAAAAATCTGTCCGATTTTTTTGCCGCTGATTGACATATTGTGGCAATTGTGATAGTATAATAAATAAGATTGTGTGTATGCAGAATCGGGATGAAAATAAAGGAGTGTGCAAAGCAATGAATAATAACCCATATCAGCCTCAGCCGCAGGCGCAGCAGCCTCAGCCGCAGCAGCCTCAGCCGCCGCAAATGCCTGTGTATCAGCAGCCGTATGTGCCGCAGATGCAGCCTCAGGCGCCAAAACCGAAGCTGCTTGACCGTGAAATGGTCGGCATTCTGGGATGCGCTCTCAGCGCGATCGGTCTGACCCTTGCTGTCGTGTCCGCTATCGTCGGCGGTAATGCGACTTATGTTTACGGACTGATCATGGTGATCGTTTCCCTGATCTTCTCCGTGTCGGGTCTGGTGATCTCTTATATCACCGCCAACAAAAATGTAAAGGAAGGCAAAAGCAGAGGTGCGTTTGCTTCATGGGGCATGATTCTCGGTCTGACAGGCGTGGTACTGTTTTTGTTCCTCATCTTCTTCTCAGGCTGTATGACCTGCTATTACAGCAAACGAGGCGGTATTCAGTGGTGATCTTTCCCGTTTGAAAGCAAATGATCGGTGACAGAGACATTCCTCAGAGGGGTGTCTCTGTTTTTTTGTGGCAAAATGCAGAAAAATCATATATAACAATAAAAATGTATGGACTTTTTGGAAAATTTGAGGTATAATACATCTTGTATGCAAATCTAAACTTGAAGGGATGTATCAATTTTATGAAAAATATAGTCAAGTCTGCTGCGGCAGTGGTTCTTGCAGGCGCACTGCTCTGCGCTTCGGGCTGCAGCGATACCAAATGGAGCTTCAAAACCGATTCCAAAGCGCTTTCCAACGGCGTCTGGATCTACTACACCTTTGAAGGCGTCAGTGACGCTTTGGCTAAGGTTCAGGAAACTGACGTAAAAGCTACGCTGGACTCCATCGACTTTGAAAAGGATAAGATCGAGAACAAGATCGCTAAAGATTGGGCTTATGCTGAAGCAAAGAAAAAGGAACTGCGCTATCTGACCCTTGACAAGCTGGCATCTGATCTGAAAGCAGAAGTAACGGACGAGAGCTACAATTCAGCCAAGAGTATGTATTCCAGCATTTACAAAAGCTACTACTCCGAAATGTTCGAGAAGCTCGGCGTATCCGAAGAAAGCTACTGTCAGGCAAACGCGATGCCCGGTCTGCTGTCTGACGCTGTGTTTGAGAAGATCTACGGCAAGGCAGGCACAAAGGAAGTCAGCGACAAGGACGTTGAGGCATATTTTGTGGATAACTATGTTTCCTATTACTACACCTACTGCGACCTGACCACATCGACAGACGCTTCCTCAGAAAGCTCAGGCACTGTTGAAGCAGCACAGCGTCTGGATGCGGAAACGATCGCAAAGTATCAGGAGAATATGACGAAGTACGCTAATATGCTCAATAACGGCGGCAAGACCACTGATGATGTCACAGAAGAGTATAAAAAGGATTTCAATGTAGAAACCGCCCTCACTGCTTCCGATACTACGCCGAAGAGTAATCTCAGCACTACCAATGAAGTCTACAAAGCCATTCTTGACGCAGCAGAAGGCAAAGCCTTCACCAAAGAGATCAACGACAAACTGTATATGATCTATCGCTTTGATATCAAAGAAAAAGCAAAGGATATCAAATCTAATGATGATGCGACAGAGGATGACACAAAAACGATCTCCAGAGAAACCGTCGTCAAAAACATGAAGAGCGAAGAGTTTAATAAGTATCTTGACGAGGAGCAGAAAAATCTGAAATACACCAGAAACGATGCCTGCATCCACAAATATGATGTATTAAGAACCGTCAGCATTCTGAAAGGTTAAGACTAAGACTAATCCCAACACACAAAACCGATGAGCATAACGCTTCATCGGTTTTTCTGTATCTGCTGTTTTTGAAATGACGGAATCGGAAATTCCTGATGAATGTTTCTGAAAAAGTCGGTCTGTTCCGACGCTGTTTTTTGCTGACTTGTGATAGAATTAGATCATCAGGAAAGGAGGCGGTCTGTATGATGTTTGTATTGTTTCTGATTGTTATAGTAGTGTTGGCGGTCGTAAAGACCCGTCTGATGGATCAGCAGTATACTTTTGGCAGCGGTATGTTCAAAAACAGTGACGATAATCTGCACAAGAAAGATCATCTGGATGTTTCTGACTACAATTACTACAACGATAAAGGTAAATTGAAATAACACTTTCAAACAAAAAAAACGCACAGCCGTTTCTGTCGGAACAGAGCGGATGTGCGTTTTTTGTATCGGTTATCCCTGATGCTGTATTATGCTTTGGTCACGTGTTTAATAAGACCGCCGTCTGCGATGATCTCCTGAATAAACGGAGGGAACGGCTCTGCCTGATAAGCCTTGCCTGTGGTGATATCGGTGATAACGCCCGTATCGAAATCTACGGCGACTTCATCACCGCTTTTGATCTCTGCTGCTGCGGCTTCACACTCTAAGATCGGCAGACCGATATTGATGGCGTTGCGGTAGAAGATGCGGGCAAAGGTAGCGGCGATGACGCAGCTGATGCCCGAAGCCTTGATCGCAATGGGAGCGTGTTCTCTTGAAGAACCGCAGCCGAAATTCTTTTCCGCTACCATGATATCGCCGTCCTTTACCTTTTTGGTAAAGTCAATGTCGATATCCTCCATGCAGTGAGAAGCAAGCTCTTTATGGGAACTGGTGTTCAGAT
>ONYV01000083.1 GCA_900322105.1 uncultured Eubacteriales bacterium
ATCAGCAGCAGGCTGTTGTCATTATGCGGAATGAGCGGAAAGCTCGGCAGCCGCAAGTGACCCTTTGACTCGAAAAACGACAAATACTTTTCTCTCAGTTCATTCAGACCTGTCCATTTCATTGTTATCACCTTTTCCTTCCTGTTTTTGCCGCAAAAAAAGGACCCTTGTCTATGGGACGAAAGGATCCGTGTTACCACCCAAATTGCACGTTCCCAAGCAGGAACGCACCGCTCTTATGCACCGTAACGCAGTGCTGCGCTGCGGTTTTCCGCAGTTGCTCCAAGGCAGCCCAAGTAACTCTTACGCAGGCGACTCTCACCTTTTCGCCCTCTCTGTGCCGTCTTCCGTTACTCTTTTTCTCTTCACAGCAAATTGATCTCTGTATTCAATTACTCTTCTATTATAACCCAATTTTTTTCTCTGTCAACGGGATTTTGCAATAATTTCTGCCCTTTTGGAGAATTTTCTATATTTTGTACATTGTTTCATGCGCCAAACTGTGATACAATATACTATCATCAGAAATTTACCGCTTTTTTGCATCCGCATGAAGCGAATTCTGTATGAGTATAATATATCAGTTCTTTCATAAAGGAGTGTTTCACCATGATAAAAAGAATGATGACCGCTGCCGCCGCAGCACTTCTGCTGCTTGCCGTTTCAGGATGCAGCAAGTCCGATCAGACTTCCAAAGCCGCAGACAGTACCCCGTCAGACACCGTGACGATCAGCGCCCCCGATACAGCAGCGCAGGACAGCAAGTCCCAAAACGAAAGCAGTCTGACAAGCGGATCGGAACAAACCGCAGAAGAAGCAACGTTCGATTACCAAAAAGACTACAGCGATTCTATCATCCGCCGTTATATGGATGTCAGCAGGTTTTCCGACAAAACCAAAAAGTATGTCATCGACCCGCTCTGCTCGGATGCCTGCTCTGTCAAGCTCACGGCAAAAGCGTCCATCGCTCCGGGGCTTAACACGAAGATCAGCGTCACATACGCAAAGGACGGCGATCAGCGCTATATCTACACCGATCTGATGCCTGACAGCACCTATCTGAAAAACAGTTCCGGCGTCTATACACTAAATTTCACCGATCACACCGCTAAACTCACATCCTCTGACAGCACCTCACAGGAAAGCGCCGTTTCTCCTTCTTCTTTTATCGACAATGCCGCCGTCAATACGCTTTCCGCTAAGCTCCTGCCCGATTTCGGTCAAAGTCCGCTGACTTATGTACAAAGCGGTGCTGAAACTTATCAGGAGATCCCCTGCGCCTTTGAAGAGTATGCAGTCGGAAAAACCTCGATCAAACTATACTACGAAGGAAACACCCTGCGCTTCATCCGTCTGCAAAAAGACGATCTCAGCGCAGAAGTCACCTTTGAATATCTCAAAGACAGCGCAGAAGAGAGTTTCTTCACGATCCCCGAAGGATTCACCGTTTCCAAAGGCGAATAAGCGAAAACACAGAGTACGTATCCTGTCAGCAGGATGTACTCTGTGTTTTGTTTTTATCTTTATTATTATGTATCTTTCCGGCACACAGCAGGATCAGACGGTACAGACCGTAGCCGATCAATGCGCCCGTGGTGTTCAGGATGAGATCATCCACATCGGTCGTTCTCGACAAGGGAAGCTGTGTGGATTCGATAAATAACGATATTCCCAAGGATGCTGCGATCGTCAGCGCAAATCTGCCGTCCGTCAAGACCGATATCATCAGCCCGATCGGTATGAATACGGCGATATTGCAGAGAACGTTATAGACAAACCCACGCAGTCCGTCTTCCGTTCTGCCAATATCGGCAAGCTGCGTAACGATCACACGAAACGGTATCAGCTCCAAAAAGCTAACACCTTCGCCTGCGGAAAACGTCTGTGTGAACAGCATCATCAGATAGCAAAACAGCAGCAGACCGACCCCTTCCTTTAAGACATTGACACGGTAAAACGGATTTTCTTCTGTTTGATAACTCAAATAAGCCGCTCGAAAAAAGAGATAGCATGGCATCATGATGATGACCGCAGGAAGTCCTTCGCTCAGAAAGGTACTGATAAACTGTAGTAATAATCTCATTGACTTTGCAGCTCCTCTGCTATCATCATCAGCCGCTGCAAACGATGATTGACTCCCGATCGGCTGATCGGGACTTTCAGCGCCTGTCCAAGCTCTCTCAGATTATATTCGGGATGTTCCCTTCGTATATACGCCACCTCTTTCAGCTCGTCGGAAAGACTTTCCAGTCCCTGTTTTTTGTCGATCAGGTCGATCGCCTGAAGCTGCAGCGCAGACGCCGCCGCCGTTTTTTTCAGATTCGCCGTTTCGGAATTGATCTGTCGGTTCACCCTGTTGCGGACAGACTTGACCATGCTGCTCTGCATCACCCCGAGAGAAGCCATCGGTGCGCCAAGATAAGTCAGCATATCTTCGATCGTAGCGCTGCCCTTGAGATAGACCACATAGCTGCCCTGACGGCGGATCGTGTGCGGTTCGGGGCGGATCTCTTCGATCTCTGACAGCAGTCTTTCCAGATCGCTTGCCAGATTTTTGTGCGGTACGGCAAATTCCAGATGATAGTCCTTCTGCGGATCGGTCACGCTGCCGCAGACCAGAAAAACGCCTCTCAGAAAACAGGCGGCGCAGCCCTCTCCGTCAATATTGGCACGGTTGATGCGCAAATGCGGCTGATCGCTTCTGTGTCCGAAGCTTTCAAAGATGCGCACGCATTCGTTTTTATCCGGTACGGACAAATGGAAAATACTGCTTTCTCCCCGTCTTCTGGTGAGCTTTACGCTCATTTCAACGATCACACCCGACAGAGAAGCCAGCATTTCCGAAAAGGTAAGCGCAGCAGGTCGGGATTCCGTTGTCAGAGAAACAGACGCTGAACTGAAGCTCTTTGAAAACAGCAGCATTCCGTATTCCATCGCAAGACGCTGCTCATCATTTTGAAGGACAGCCTTGCAAAGCTCCTCTTTGATCTCTTTTGAAAAAGACATTGCTTATCACCGATTTTCGTTAAACTAATCTGTAAGAAACGATTCATTCTCTTGAAACATCTCTGTGATGCACAATCACCCTGTGTCCCGAATCCAGAATATGCTGATAGAGCTTTCTTGTCAGCGTTACCGAGCGATGCTTTCCGCCTGTACAGCCGACGGCGATCACAAGCTGACTTTTGCCTTCCTTTAAGTACAGCGGCAAAGAATAATCCACCAAGGACAGCATTCTCTCTAAAAAGCCCTTTGACTGGTCAAACTGCATGACGTAATCAAACACACAGTCCTCCAGTCCCGTATGAGTTTTGAGTTCGGGGATATAAAAGGGATTCGGCAGACATCTCACGTCAAACACCAAGTCCGATTCGGACGGTACGCCGTACTTGAACCCGAAAGACAGGCACGTGATCGTCATTCCTAAAGACGCATTTCCCAAAAACAGCGACGAGATGCGCTCCCGAAGCTGCAGCTGGGCAAGCAGTGAGGTATCTATGACATAATCCGCCCTTGCCTTCACGTGGTTAAGCAGCCGCCGTTCCAAATGGAGCGCTTCTTCGATCGAGCCTTTGGTGACTTCGAGCAGCGGATGCTTGCGGCGTGTCTGCTTATAACGGTGCAGCAACACATCGTCCTGCGCATCCAAAAACAATATCTTGTATTGCTTTTTATCCGATTTCATCTGATCCAGCGCACTGAACAGATCCGCAAAGACCTCGCCTGACCGAACATCCGTCACGATCGCCATTTTTTTCAGACGTTCGTCCGCCGTTTTTTCACAAAGCTCGTAAAAGGTCGGCAGCAGCACCGGCGGGATATTATCGACACAATAATATCCGTTGTCCTCCAGACAGCGCATTGCCACTGACTTTCCTGCGCCCGACAGTCCTGTTATGATGATAAACTCCATTTCCTTTTTCACCTGCAGCTATTTCTATTTTCTTCCGATGAATCTGATCTCACACGTCAGATCAATGTTTTTCTGTTCCTTGACGACTTTTTTGATATGCTCGATCAGCGAAAGCACATCCTTTGCCGTAGCGTTTCTGTCGTTGACGATAAAGCCTGCGTGTTTTTCGCTGACCTCTGCGCCGCCGACAGCATAGCCTTTCAGTCCGCACTGCTCGATCAATGCCGCTGCAAATGCGCCCTCAGGACGTTTGAAAATGCTGCCTGCGCTGGGATGATTGATTGGCTGCTTATCTTTGCGCCGGTTCATCAGCTCCTGCATTCTTTCGCTGATCTGATCCTGAGAAGCAGGCGTCAGCTGAAAGGATGCGCTGAGTATCACATGGTCGGTATCGGTGAAAGCGCTGTGACGGTGGGAGAAATCCAGCTCCTCCTGCCGCATCCTGCGCACATTTCCCTCTGCGTCCATATAGTCCACCGAAACAGCAACATCCCTGATCTCGCCGTTATAGGCTCCTGCGTTCATATAGACCGCTCCGCCGACAGACCCCGGTATGCCCCATGCAAATTCCAGACCGCTCAGCGACATATTCTTTGCAAACAAACAAACCTTTGCAAGCGTACATCCTGCGCCTGCCCGAATGACGTTATCCTCCGCCCGGATCACTTCGTTAAAATCTCTTCCCAGCTGAATGACAAGCCCTTCGATGCCCTTATCGGACACTAACAGATTAGAGCCCATTCCCAGTACAAAAAACGGCACACGATACTCCCTGCACAGGGCAAGCACCGCTTTCAGTGAACGGATGTCCCTGACTTCACAAAGGCAGTCCGCCTCCCCTCCGATGCGAAAGGTCGTGTGGTTCTTCATCGGTTCGTTCAAAAACACCTCTGTGTTTTCCTGCTTCAGTCGTTCAATAAATTGTTTTTCTAACATATGCTACCTCTTTTTCGGGTCGGAAAGCAGACACGTCCGATCGTAAGCATAAAAATGCATTTGCCGTCCGAAATGTCGTTTTTCACCCCGTATTTCTTAAAACTGGATCGTTTTGATGCCGCCTTCTTCTTCGGGAAGATCCAGTCCCAGAAGCTGGAACAGCTCTCTTGCGGCGTTATAGCCCATCTTGCGCTGACGGTTATTCATCGCCGCAACTTCGATGATGACGGCAAGGTTTCTGCCCGGCTTGACAGGGATGGTCAGGATCGGCACCTGATTGCCGAGGATCTCGGTCAATTCGTTGTTCATGCCCATGCGGTCATATACTTTCTTGCTGTCCCACAGCTCGAGATTGATCACCATGTCGATCTTTTCGCTGAGCTTGACAGAGCCCATACCAAACAAACGTCTGGCATTGATAATGCCTATGCCTCTCAGCTCGATAAAATGACGGATGTTTGCAGGCGATTGTCCGATCAGCTGTTTGTTGGAGATCTTGCGTATCTCTACCGCATCATCCGCTACCAGACGGTGTCCTCTCTTGACAAGCTCGATCGCCGTTTCACTTTTGCCGACGCCGCTGTCTCCGACAATGAGCAGACCTTCGCCGTATACTTCTACCAATACGCCGTGTCTTGTCACTCTGGGCGCTAACTCTGTATTCAAAAGGGATATGAGGGACGCAGACAACACAGACGTTGTTTCCACGCTTCTGAGTACGGGGATCTTATACTTCTCCGCCGCCGACATCAATTCTCCGTAGGGGATGATATTTCTTGTGACGATGATCGCAGGCGGCTGCAGGGAGAACAGGCGGTCAATGACGTGCGAACGCTGTTCTGTGCTGAAACGGTTCAGGTAACTGTTTTCGGTATTGCCGAAGATCATCATTCTGGTATTGTCAAAAAAGTCAAGAAAGCCCGTCAGCTCCAGTCCGGGACGTGTGATGTCTCTGGATACGATCTTGATGTTTTCGGGTTCATCGGGCATAAACGAAACTTCCAGATCCAGTTCCTGTATGATCTTCGCCAGTGTAACGGAAAATTTTGTTTCCATAATAAAAC
>ONYV01000020.1 GCA_900322105.1 uncultured Eubacteriales bacterium
GCTAACAACAATCAGAACAGCAGTTCTGAATAAACTCCTGCTGCACAGCCTGTCACAGAGAACCGTTCCTTGAACATCGCACCGAGCCTCTCTTACGGCTATGCCGATCACAGTGACCTTGTACTGCTGTTTTCTGCGGGTGCGAAGCATCCGCCCCGGTAAACATTTTCCCTCCAACGTTCTTTTGGAACGTTGGAGGGTCTCTTTTTTTCGATTACAGATCAATGACAAATCCTTTACGCATACAACAAAACTGTCATTTGACTTTTTGAAGAAACATGATATCATGATGATAGAATATCAACGTATTGGAGGGATCCGTTTGAAAAAGCAATTATGTGTATTGTGTTGTTTGTCGATGCTGCTTTGCTGCGGCGCTTGTTCCACAGCAGAAGTGCAGGATGACCGCTCTGCCCGCCCAATCCGGCTCACCTACCCCTCAAAACAGAAAGCAGAGCCAAAACTTACCATTGAAGAAATAACAGATTCTGCTGTCAGCGACGCCGAAAGACTCAGCAGCTTTGTCTACATTCCAAAAAGAGAACAGCTCCCGGACTTTATGCAAAACAATCCTTCTCTGTATGCAGGTATGCTTCAAAATATCCTGAAACTGTATTACTCAGGCATTCTCAGCGGAAAAATCAATCAAAAGAATTTCACTCCCCGATACAGCTCCGATATCCTTCCTACGGCTTCCGCCACTCCCGAAGAACGCAGCAAAATGGCGATCAGCTGTACCGTTGGCGGCGCACTGGAATTTTTCGGATATGACCAGTCCGATTTTATGAAATATATCGAAATGTATAACGGCTGTCTGCCACATTTCTGCTACGACAGAGATGGAAATATCTATCCTGACGGCTCGGTCCTTCCGCAGAATGTTCTGAAAATGAACGGAATGTCACAGCCGCTGTTCTTCATTTTCCGCTATGTCAATCAGAATCAGGCAGAGAAAGACGCTATGAGCTATGCCGCAGAAAATATCAGTTATCTGATACGGGAATACTATCAAGGGATCCTTGACGGTTCTGTACATTCAGACAACACAACCCTGCACTATGTTTCTGATCTGCTGCCAAGCAAGGACGCTTCTGTCAGGGAACGTCAGAAATGCGCCGAGCTTGCAACCGTTGCAGGTGCGCTGGACTATGCAGGTTTCTATACTGCCTACGATCCTTATATCACAAAACTGGGCTATGACAAGCATTCCTCTGTCTTTACCCTGCCCGATCTCACCAACCCCGACATCCTCTCGATCTCTTCTCCTGACGTTAAGATTTCTGAGCTGCGCTGATGGAGCTCATACGTTTATTGTGACAAACGCAAAAAAAATCTTCGGTATCCGATCAAAAAGATACCGAAGATTATTTTTATACGTCTTCTTCCTCGTCAAAGGATGATGCCGTATCAGCGCTTTCTTCTTCGTCAGGATTCGCTTCCTCTTCATGAGGCGCTCTGGAAATGGTAACGACCTTGCTGTTGTCGTCCATCTTCATTACGATAACGCCCTTTGAGTGACGAGCGCAAACACGAATGGAGGACGCTTTGATACGGATGATCACACCGCTGTCGGAGATCAGGATGATATCATCGTCCCAATCAACTGCTTTGATCGCTGCTACCTTGCCGAATTTATTTGCATGGTAGTTGATGATACCAAAGCCGCCTCTTGACTGGATGCGGTACTCTGTCTGCGGTGTCAGTCTGCCGTAGCCGGTTTCTGAAACCGTCAGGATGTATGCGCCTTCTCTGAGGATCGACATTCCGATCACGCTGTCATCATTCCTGAGCTTGAGCGCCTTAACGCCCCTTGCAGTACGTCCCATATTTCTGATCTCGTTTTCTTCAAAACGGATCGCCATACCGTTTCGGGTAGCAACCAAAAGCTGTGAATGTCCGTCTGTCAGGCGAACCCAGACAAGCTCGTCATCCTCATCAATAGAAATCGCATTCAGACCGATCTTGCGAAGGCTTCTGAATTCTTTGGTAGCAGTACGCTTGATGATGCCTTTCTTTGTAATCATCACTAAATACATTCCGTCGTCGCCTTCCTCGGGCATACGGATCATCGAAGTGACTTTTTCATCCTGCACCAGCGGCAGCAGATTATTGATATTCATTCCCTTTGAGGTACGGGAGCCTTCGGGGATCATATAGCACTTCATGCGGTAGACTTTTCCGAGATTTGTAAAGAACAGGGCATAATCATGTGTTCCTGCTACGAACATATCGGAAGCAACATCTTCTGCGCGGCGGTTCATACCCGAAATACCTCTGCCGCCTCTGCGCTGAGTGCGGTATGTATCTACTTTCTGACGCTTGACATAACCGAGATTCGTCATGGTAATCACGCAGTCCTCATAAGGAATGAGGTCTTCAATATCCACTTCACCGCTGACGGATTCGATCTGAGTGCGTCTTTCATCGGCAAATTTGGAGCGGATCGCATTCAGTTCTGTCTTGATGATGCCGAGCAGACGTTCGCCGTTGCTGAGGATGTCTTTGTAATCTGCGATCTTCAAAAGCAGACCGTTCAGCTCTTCTTCGATCTTTTCTCTTTCCAGACCCGATAACTGTCCCAGACGCATGGCAACGATCGCCTGTGTCTGAGCATCGTCCAGTCCGAACCTTTCGGAAAGCGCCTGTCTTGCCGTTGGCTGATCCTTAGAAGCGCGGATGATGCGGATCACCTCGTCGATAAAATCAATGGCGATCTTCAAGCCTTCAAGGATATGCGCCCTTTCTTCGGCTTTTCTCAAGTCAAAGACCGTTCTTCTGGTGATGACATCTACCTGAAAATCGATATAGTTTTGCAGGATATCACGCAGAGTCAGGATCTTCGGCTCACCGTTGACGATCGCCAGCAATATGATGCCGTAAGTGATCTGCATCTGGGAATTGCGGTACAGATGGTTCAGCACCACATTCGGAGACGCTTCTCTTTTGAGCGTGATCTCGATGTGCATACCGTTTCTGTCGGAATGGTCGTCGATATTGGCAATGCCTTCCAAACGTTTCTCCTTGACCATATCGGCAATGCTTTCCACCAGACGGGCTTTGTTCACCTGATAGGGAAGTTCTGTGACGATGATCTTGAATCTGCCGTTTTTATCTTCAACGATCTCTGCTCTTGCGCGCACGGTGATTTTTGCTCTGCCTGTGGCATAAGCCGCCTTGATACCGCTTTGCCCCATGATGATGCCTGCTGTCGGAAAATCGGGTCCTTTGATGAACTGCATGATCTCGTCAAGCGTTGCGTCAGGGTTGTCGATCACATAATTTACAGCGTCGATGACTTCTCCAAGGTTATGCGGCGGAATATTGGTCGCCATGCCGACAGCGATACCCGTAGAGCCGTTGACCAGCAGATTCGGGAATCTTGACGGCAAAACGGAGGGTTCTTTTCGGCTGTCGTCATAGTTCGGGATAAAATCGACCGTTTCCTTGTCGATATCTGTCAGCATCTCTACGCTGATCTTGCTCATGCGGGATTCGGTATAACGATAAGCAGCAGGCGGATCGCCGTCCACCGAACCGAAGTTTCCGTGACCGTCCACCAACGTATAGCGCATCGAAAAATCCTGCGCCAGACGCACCAGCGCATCATATACCGAGCTGTCGCCGTGAGGATGATACCGACCCAGCACATTACCAACGGTGGTAGCGCACTTTTTATAGGGCTTTTCGGGCGTCAGATTGTCCTCATACTGTGAATACAGTATCCTTCTGTGAACGGGCTTGAGTCCGTCACGCACATCAGGCAGCGCTCTTGAAACGATGACCGACATGGAGTAATCTAAAAAGGACTTCTTCATTTCTCTTTCGATATCGACATCTATGATCCTGGAAGGCTGTAGCGTTTCTTCATTATCCAATTGCCTGCACCTCTTTCTTGATAGTTATTTCTGTTTCAGGCGTCCTGTTCATCTTTTGCAGCGGACTCCTGAAGCCTTGCGTAAAAATCAGGCATCAATTTTTTCAGATTGACAGGACGAAACGTCTTGCTGCTGACAAATCCGTGAGTTGTCGTCCCCTCTGCCATCAGCACTCCGTCAAGCATCACCCGATAGCAAAACGTGATCCTCGAATATGTCAGACGAATGGTCTCTGTTTCGATCACCACTTCGTCCTCATAATGCACGGGTCTGAGATAGCGGCAGGTAAGCTCTGTCAGCGGCAGCATCACACCCTGCTGCTCAAGCTGCGTATAGGTGATCCCTGCCATTTTGATATATTCCGTTCTTGCCGCTTCATACCACACAGGATAAACAGAATGGTGGATGATCCCCATCTGGTCTGTTTCGGCATAGCGGGCGATAATATGTGTTTGTGATCTCATCATTTATCCCTCCTCGGGGCTGGTTCCTGCGATCAGGATCGCCTTGAACTCGTTGAATACTTCAGGCTCGATCACTCTTTCGGGGATCGCAAAATTTCTTCCGTCAGGAAGAGCGATCATCATGATATTGTCAAATTCCAGCAGCTCGGGTTTTCCGTCCAGCTCGATGCTCCAGGCGCCGCTGCCGCTGCCGATATCAATATGATCGGGATATACCTCTGCTTCGATGGTTTTTCCGTTTGCCATCATCCTTGCCAGACTTCTGATATGCAGATACGGCACCAGCCATATCAGCAGGATCATGACAAGACAAAAGATGCTGAAAAACAGATTCATCCCCTTGTATTGTCCGCCGACGGTAAAATATGTCACAGCAAACACAATGGCAGCCAATCCGAAGATCACACCGGAAGCGATCGCCCGTCCGCCCTTTGTCTTGTACAGATCGCTGTGATACAGGCACTTTACCATCTCGTCATAGGTCATGATATAAGAGATCTTGATGCCCGTTTCGGGGATCTCATATTCTTCTGCGTCATCATCCGCCACTAATTCGGATTCCGAACCGTCCCATTCGGGATTGTCTTCATGTACTTCTTCTGTTTCCTGCGCAGATCCTTCTATCTCTTCCCGTATACTGTCGTCTATGTCTTTCATATGTTCTCCTTTATTCTTGTGTTATGATACAGCCTGACCTGTTATACATCGAGATTTTCTACATACTTGGCGTTCTTCTCGATAAATTCTCTTCTCGGCTCTACCTTGTCGCCCATCAGAATGGTAAATACCTCGTCAGCGGCTGCCGCATCTTCCATTTCGACACGCAGCATGATACGAGTATCGGGGTTCATGGTCGTTTCCCAGAGCTGTTCGGCATCCATCTCACCAAGACCTTTGTAGCGCTGTATCTCATATTTTCCGCCAAGCTGCGCCATGATCTTGTCTCTTTCCTGATCGGAATAAGCATAGTAATGGTCGTTTTTGCCCTTTGTAATGCGGTAAAGCGGCGGCTGAGCGATATAGATATGTCCTTCTTCGATGAGCGGACGCATAAAGCGGAAGAAGAAGGTCAGCATCAGTGTGCGGATATGCGAACCGTCCACATCGGCATCCGCCATGATGATGATCTTGCCGTAGCGCAGCTTTTTCAGGTCGATCTCATCGCCGATCCCGCAGCCGAGCGCTGTAATGACAGGCATCAGCTTATCGTTGCCGTATACACGGTCCAGCCTTGCTTTTTCTACGTTCAGCATCTTGCCCCAGAGCGGCAATATCGCCTGAAAGCGTCTGTCACGTCCGCCCTTTGCAGAGCCTCCTGCGGAGTCGCCCTCTACGATATAGATCTCTGTCTCCTCCACGTTCTTGGACTGGCAATCCGCTAATTTACCGGGCAGTCCTGCGCCCTCCATCGCAGTCTTTCTTCTGGCAAGATCTCTTGCTTTTCTGGCAGCGTCTCTTGCCCTTGCCGCCATCAGCGCTTTTTCAAAGATCGCCTTTGCCGTTGCAGGGTTTTCTTCCAGATACTGTTCTAACTTTTCGCTGACTAATTTATCCACTAACGTTCTGATCTCTGTGTTGCCGAGCTTTGCTTTTGTCTGGCTTTCAAACTGCGCATCCTTGACCTTGACGCTGATCACGACCGTCAGACCCTCACGCACATCTTCGCCGCTGAGATTTTTGTCGGCTTCTTTCAGGATATTGAATTTACGGGCATAATCATTCATCACCCTTGTCAGAGCACGCTTGAAACCTTCCTCGTGTGTTCCGCCGTCATTGGTGTGAATGTTATTTGCAAACGAAAGGATCAGTTCGTTATAGCTGTCATTATACTGCATCGCAATCTCAGCGGACGCAGTATCCTCTTCGTTTTTCGCCTGAAAATAGATGATATCGGGGTGGATCACATCCAGCCCTCTCTTTTTGTGGATATAATCTACAAAGCTCGAAACGCCGCCTTCATAGCAGAAATCCTCTCTGACGATGTTTTCGGGATCTCTTTCGTCGATCAGCTCGATATGTACGCCTGCATTCAAAAACGCCTGTTCCCTCAGTCTGGTCGACAACACCTGATAATCATAGACATCGGTTTCGGTAAACACTTCGGGATCTGCCTTGAAAGTGACAGTCGTACCTGTTTCGGTGCCTTTGCCGATCTTTTCAAGCTGTGTCACCGTATTGCCTCTTTCAAAGCGCTGACGATACACATCCTCTCCGTCACAGACCTCCACTTCCGTCCAGAGGGACAGCGCATTCACTACCGACGCGCCGACGCCGTGCAGACCGCCTGCGACCTTGTAGCCGCCGCCGCCGAATTTTCCTCCTGCGTGCAGTACGGTAAATACGACCGTCACCGCAGGAATGCCTAACTTTGGCTGTATTCCCACAGGAATGCCTCGTCCGTTATCCTTGACTTTGATGATCTCTCCCGGCATGATATGCACGTCTATTTTGGTGCAGTAGCCTGCCAGCGCTTCATCAATCGAGTTATCTACGATCTCATAGACCAGATGGTGCAGTCCTCTCGGTCCTGTTGAGCCGATATACATACCGGGACGTTTTCTGACCGCCTCCAGCCCTTCCAGCACCTGTATGTCGCTTGCGCCGTATTCCTCCGTTGTCTGAGAAATTTCATTCGGTTCCATGTTCTCTCATCAACCTCCTTAGAGTATCGGGATCCTTTCCTGCAAATGCTTTGCGCAAAAGCGCTGCTGCACTTTTGCTGTTTATGGAAAACCCTGACGGCTTTTTGTGATGAACGGAAAAAGCCGTCAAAGCATCATTTACGATTTGAATATATGACCGTGTTTCAGATCATGCCGTTATTTGTGTCTGTATTTTGTCAGCTTGATAAAAAGAGGAGAGATCAGCAGCGACAGCAGTATCACCGCCGCATCCGCAGTCACCATGATGATAAAGGTCGTTTTGTTCATATCCTTTGACATATGGAACATCAAAAGATTGAAGCAGATCATCAGGATACAGGCGATCACAACAGGGATCACACGGTATCCCTTGTGCAGCTCATACTGTTTTTTACAGTGACGGCATACCTGCACCCTTTCTTTCATCCCGGCAAGATCTTTACAGCGGATCTTTCTGCGGCAATGGGGACATTTCTTGTACAGTAACATAGATCTCCTCTTTTCCGAATGGATTATGTAGTCATTCCCCGAATTCCTGAACGCTCTGATCCTCTTGTACAGGTTCTTCCTCTTCCAAAGGCGCTTTGTCAGAAATGTATTCTTTCATATCCGAGTCGTCTTCTGTTTCCTGCGGCGTTTCCTCCTGCCTGGCAGGATAACGGGGAACCGCCTCCCACCCTTCGTGGCTGATCTCAAAAGACAGCCTTGTGTTGCCGATATCTTCGATCTCATCAGGCGATACTTCTGCTGCGTTTTCCGTATTTTCCTGCAGCGTCCGGGTATTTCTGTGCTTTGCCTGCATGAACTTTTTAGAAAAATCGTCCTCTACATCCAGTTTGACAGGCTTTGCTGCGCTGTTGGCGGCTGCCTGATAAGCAGAATCGTTCGGGCGGTTAGCGGTATCTCTGTCAAGGATCTTCCTGACAGCGGACTGATCCTTGCACGGCTCTAACCGTACAAAAAACGGGACGATCAGATAAAATACCAAAAACGGCGCCAGCACCGCTGCGATCCCCAAAAAGCTGCCGTGATCTCCCGAAATGGAATACAGCAGTACGATCAGAAAAGCAGCAATGCACACAAGACTTGCCAGCGCATAGGCTGTTTTGCTGATGACCACGTTGGAGATGCATTTACAAGACGCACAATTATGTTCTCCTTTTGTTTTCATAAAGGTCGAAGATATGTACGAGATCTTTTTGTGACAATAAGGACATCTCGGAAGCTGTAATATCTTTGACATGACGATTCAATCCTTTCTTTCTCCGTCTTCTGTGATCTGTGACGCTCTCCTGATCAGCGTGATCGGTGAAAGCTGACAGATATAGATCCTTTGCCTGTCCTTTTCCTGACTGACAACAAAGGATTTCGGCAGCTCGGAGGATACATTGACGACCCTGCCGTTTTTTTCTGCCTGCGCTAAAAAATCTCTGGTTTTTTTGGATACCGTAGAATTTTCCAAATCGAAGATCCCGATGATATCATCCGTTCGGATCACCGTTTCACTTCCCAAATGCAGATACAAGGTCATTCCTCCATTGCGGATATAGCGCCGTTTTGAATGCGGACTTTATTTTCCGCATCGATCTCTTTTTCGCAGCAGGTGATAAATACCTGCATACCGCTTAGTTTTTTCAGCAGATATTGCTGACGGCTGTGATCCAGTTCACTGAGCACGTCATCTAACAGGATCACGGGCTGTTCGTTTTTTTCTGTTCCCAAAAGAGCCGCTTCCGCTAATTTCATGGACAGCACCACACTTCTTTGCTGTCCCTGAGAGCCAAAGCTGCGGGCTTCTTTTCCGTTGATCCTGATGTTCAGGTCGTCCCGATGCACACCGACAGTTGTATAGCCGCAGTAAATATCATCGGTCTGACGTTTTTTCAGGCTTGTCATCAGCTTTTCACGGATCTCTTCATAATTCATGCTTTCACAATCACAGCCTGTTTTATAAGACAGCGCAAGCGCTTCTTTTCCTGAAGAGATCCCGTCATAAAAGCTGTGCGCAAGCTCTGACAGCTTGTTTGTATACTGATATCGTTCCATCGCAACAACGGCTCCCACAGAACTCAAACGTTCGTCCCATATGTCGATCATATCTTCTAATTCCCGATGACGGGGAATGTCTTTCAGAAGAGCATTGCGTTCATTCAGGATCCGTTTGTAGCGGCTGAGATGATGCGCATAAGAGGGCTTGATCTGACAAAGGGCGGCGTCTATAAAGCTTCTTCTTTCCTCCGGTCCGTTTTTGACGAGCGTGAGATGATCGGGAGAAAATACCACACAGCAAAAGCTGCCGATGATCTGCGACAAAGCGCTTTTGGGAACGTCATTGAGCACAGCGCTGCGTTTGCCGCCGCCGATGAGCAGTTCCATGCTCTGTTCCCGTTCTCCCGCGTAAAACTTTAGTGTCAGCTTCGCATATTTTTTGCCAAAAGCAACCAGTTCCTGATCTCTTGCGCCGCGAAAAGACCGTCCTCCCGTAAAAAGCCATATCGCTTCTATGAGATTGGTCTTACCTTGAGCATTGTCACCGTAGATGACATTTATTCCTTGGGAAGGAATAAAAAGATTGTTTTTCAGATTTCTGTAATTTTCAAAGCTAATTTTTTGGATATACAAATTCAGCACACCTCAAAAACAGTCTGACCGAAAACAGCCTGATCGCCGCGGCGTAATTTTTTTCCTTTTTGGATGCATACTTCTCCGTTTACAGATACTTCACCGTTGAGGATGACGATCTTTGCTTGTCCTCCTGTTTCAACAGCGCCGCAGATCTTCAGCAGATCGCATAAACGGATGTATTCTTCTTCACGATTTAGTTGAAATGTTTCAGTTTTCATTTCTCAACCTCACAGGCAGCACCAGGAAAATAAAGCTGTCGCCTTCGATCGGCAGGATCACGATGGGACTGAGCGGTCCGTTGAGCTGGATCCTGATCTCGTCGGTATCTGTATTTTTTAATGCGTCAGACATATATTTGTTGTCAAAGCCGATCTCCATATCAGCGCCCTGTATCTCCGCTTCAAATTCATCATAGGCCTGTCCGAGAGAGGTGTTGCAGGATGTTTTGATGGTGCCGTTGTCGATCCTGCAGCGGATCGGGCTTTTCATTCTTTCGTTGAGCAGCAGGGACATTCTGTCGATGCTGCTGATAAACTTTCTGGTATTGACAGTCATTTCCGTTGTATGCTGAGAGGGAATGGCTGCCTTGTAGTTCATAAATTCCGCTTCAATCAGTCTGGTAATGATGGAGTAATGATTGACCTGAAAGATGATGTGTCTGCTGCCGACAAGGATCTCCATGTCTTCAGCGTCATCGCTGATGAGCTTTTCGGTTTCGGAAAGTGTCTTTCCCGGAACGATAAAGCTCTTTTCTCCCTCATAGCTGATAGACTCTTTACGGATAGCAAGGCGGTAGCCGTCCACAGAGATGATACGGATGGTATTGTTTTCTATTTCAATATCCTTGTCAGAAACGGCATAGATGGTCTGCTGGATCATACTCTTGAGTAAAGAACCTTCGATATGGATCGTATCGGCTCCTGTAACGGTAGGCAGCTCGGGGAATTCACTGTCCGGTATACCAATGATCTTATAATCGGATTTACCGCTGGTGATATAGACGATCAGTTTGTCATCTACTTCCATGCTGATCTGTTCTTCGGGCATTCTTTTGATGATGTCGGAAAAAAGTCTTGCGTTGACAGCAACAGCACCGTCTTCATAGACCATAGCGTCAATGAAAGTAGTGATACCAATTTCTAAGTCATAACCTGTAAGCGTCAGTTTTCCGTTTTGTGCTTTGAGCAGAATGCATTCCAAAGCAGGTATGGTAGATTTGGATGAAACAGCTTTCATAACATTCAACACTGCTTCGTTGAGTTTTTGTCTTGAACAGTTTAATTTCATTTTATCCTTCCTTTGCCCGTTTGGGGGATAATAATATATATATATTTTTTAGTAGTAGTAGTAGTGGCGGCGGAAATGTTGAAATCTCCAGTTTTCTTTGGAAAATTCAGGGTTTTCGGTTTTTTTTCGATGTTGAATCCGGGTGGAGTCGTGTGGAAATAACCGGGGAAAATTTTTTGTTTCCACAAACCTGTTGAAATGTGTTGGTGGAATGTTGAGGGAAAAGTTGAAAACTCCTGATGGAGATTTTTTGCAAATCAACAGGTTTTGTTAAAAAGTGGAATCTGTCTTAACATGATGTGGAAAACATTTTGGTTTTATCTGTCCCTGATATTTTTGATGATGTCTTCGACGGTCGATTTCAGTTTTGGGTCTTTGCTCATGTTCTTTTCGATCTGATTGATGGCGTAGACGATCGTAGAATGATCTCTGCCGCCGAATTCATCGCCGATGTTTTTCATGGACATTCCCGTGATCTCACGAACGGCATAGATTGCGATCTGACGCGCATTGGAGATATTGGAGTTTCGTCTGGATGAGCGGATGTCATCGCTTGAAACGCCGTATGTATGCGCTACCTCGTCAATGATCTTTTCAACGGTCAGCGGTGGCGGCTGGTCGTTGTTGAGGATATCTGAGATGGTTTTCTGTACCACGTTGATGGTGATCTTTTCGCCGTAGAGCTGATTTTTGGCTTTCAGCTTTTTGACCACGCCTTCAAGCTGACGGATATTGGTTTTCAGTTTGGTGGCGATATATTCGTTGACATCATCGGGAAGGTTCATTTCCAGCAGTTCTGCTTTGCGCTTGATGATCGCCATTCTGGTTTCAAAGTCAGGCGGCTGAATGTCTGCGAGCAGTCCCGATTCAAAGCGGCTGCGCAGTCTGTCCTCAAGGGTCTTGATCTCCTTTGGCGGACGGTCGGATGTCAGCACGATCTGGCAGTTGGCTTCGTGCAGGGTGTTGAAGGTGTGGAAAAATTCTTCCTGCGTCCGTTCTTTTCCGCCGATGAACTGGATATCGTCCACCAGCAGGACGTTGGAGTTTCTGTATTTCTGGCGAAATTCACTGGTAGTGGCGTTTTGCAGGGAGTCGATAAACTCGTTGGTGAAATCGTCGCCTTTGACGTAGGTGATCGTCATGGTGGGGTTTGCCTTGATGATCTCGTTGCGGATGGCATACAGCAGATGGGTCTTTCCCAGTCCTGAATTGCCGTAGATAAAGAGAGGGTTATAGGCTTTGCCGGGATTGGCGGCGACAGCGACGGACGCGGCGTGGGCGAATTTGTTGGACGAGCCGACAATAAAGGTATCGAAGGTATATTCATAGTCTGCGTCCATGACCGTTTCGCTTTGTTCCTGTTCTTTTGTTTCGTCTTCATCGGGAATGGTGAAAATGATATTGATTCCCGGCCCGAAAACGCTTTCAAAACCGTCGTTGAGCAGCTTCATATATCCTCTGATCAGTGTCTGGCGGTTAAAATCTGTCGGCACCATCAGGACGGCTTTGCCCTGGGTGAAGTCGAGCTTAACAGGTTCGATCTTGCTGATCCATGTTTTATAAGCTACGTCAGAAATATGCTTTCTACAGTATTCGCAGATGATTTCCCATGCTTCGTTGAATGAATCCATGTGTACTCTTTTCCTCCTGTTTTTTTGTAATATCTTTCGGACGGGGAACAGACTTCTGATGTATTTCAGAAGGGAGCGGTCTGCAAGGACAATGAACTGTGGACGCAGACAGCAGAGAGGCTGCGGACGGATGTTTTCATTGCGGAAAACGGCGCGTCCGTGCGGTGTTGTCAGGGACGCATGGAATGCCGAAAAATTTTGTCAATGTTCTCCTGCATTGGCATTTTCAGACAGTCTTGGCTGCATTGCTCCAACAAACTCTGTTCTCCATCACGGATAAACACTTATACATTTTCTATTATAGCATACATAATTTTATATTTCAAATGTTTTTCAACATTCTTTGCACCGAAAGTGGAAAAAGTATGCTTTGAGCAGAAAATGTCAGCAGTGAGAAGCACTTTTCAGGATGTTTTTTTTGAAATTTATTTGAAAAAGAGCATTTTGTGGTTGACAGAAGCGGGTGTTTTGGTTTATAATTCTACAGTGCAAGGTTATATCTTGAAAATTATTGGGGTGCAGGTGCGCCTTCCGAAAGGAGGAATCTCTCATGCTGAGAACTTATCAGCCTAAGAAGCTCCACAGAAAAAAGGAGCATGGCTTCAGAAAGAGAATGTCCACAGCGAACGGACGCAAGGTTCTTTCCCGCAGAAGAGCTAAGGGAAGAAAAAGACTTTCTTACTGATCGCTTTCGATAGGATGCGATTCAGCAGAGCAGTGTTAAGAAAGAGAAGAGAGCAGACGGACTGAAATTTTTTATTGGATGATGAAGTATGGACGAGATTATCACTTTAAAGGAAAACAGAGATTTTCATCGGCTGTATCATCGCGGAAGATCGTATGCATCTCCTTTGCTGGTCAGTTATGTTTTGAAAAACCGCAGGGGAGATGTCAGGATCGGGATCACTACCGGTAAAAAGATCGGAAAGGCCGTTTTGCGCAACAGAGCCAGAAGGATCATCTGAGAAGCGTTTCGTCAGATCCATGCCAATATCGGCGGCGGATATGATATCGTTTTTGTTGCAAGAATAAAAACGCCTTATGTCAAAAGCTATGATGTTCTCAAGGCGATGAAAAAAGAGCTCAAGGATGCGGGTGTTTTAACATGAAGCGCCCGCTTATTTGGCTTATACGGTTTTATCAGAAATATATCTCTCCAAGAAAAAAGCCTTGCTGCAGGTATTACCCCGTCTGTTCGGTTTACGGCTTGCAGGCGATCGAACGTTTCGGCGCTGTTTGCGGAACGTTCATGACACTTTTCCGCATCCTTCGCTGCAATCCTTTTTCAAAGGGCGGCTATGACCCGGTGCCCGAAAAGAAAAACAGCGTCTTATATCAAAAGAAACCAAAGAAAATCAAATTTGACCGAAAAAAATGATCCGGTTCTGAGTTTGAAAAATAAGTGCAGGATTGTTTTCTGCGATGACAGAACAGCCGTTTGGTGTTGTTCTGTGCTTTTTTGCGGATGCGTTGCTGCGTTGACAATAGAGACAATAGAATAGATAACGATCTGCTTATATATCAATATTTTGCAGTCTGAAAGGAATGGTTTTTGGCAGATGATGGAATTATTTAACCTGATCGGAAGCCTGTTCGGCTATATCTTATGGGGTGCCTTTTATGTGGTAAAAAACTTTGGCATCGCCATTATCATCTTTACCCTGATCGTCAAGCTGCTGCTGCTGACCTTCTCCATTAAACAGCAGCGTTCGATGGCTTCCAACGCCAGATTTCAGAAAAAACAGAAAGAGATCATGGATCGCTACGGCAACGACAGAATGGCTGCTCAGGCGGAGATCCAGAGATTGATGGAAAAGGAAAATGTCAGCATGGCAGGCGGCTGTCTGCCGATGATCGCGCCGATGTTCGTTATGCTCGGCGTTTATTATTCCGTTATCAATCCTTTGACAAACACACTGCACATCGCAGGCGATAAAGTAACGACGGCAATGAACAATCTGTTTGCGCTTCCCGGTCTTGGCACCAGTCTCAGCGGCAATAACTACGGACAGATCTATACCGTCAAGTATTTTAATCTTTTGCAGGATTTTTTCAAGGACGGCAGCGGCAATGCGCTGTTCTCTCAGGGAGAAGTTGAGCGCATCAACGACTTTGCAGGCGGCTTTAATTTTCTCGGATGGGATCTGCTTGCCACGCCAAACAGCAGTCCTTTCTGGTCACTCATGTGGCTGATCCCTGTGCTGTGCTTTGTTACTTCCGTTGCCAGTATGCTCATCATCCAGAAAATGAACGGCACAAAAATGCAGGGATGTATGTTTGCATTTGTTCTGATTATGCCGCTGTTCTCTGCATGGCTTGCCTATAACGTACCGGGCGCTGTCGGTTTCTACTGGATCGCGTCTACCGTACTTGGTTTTGTACAGTCGTTGATCCTGAACATCTATTATAATGCCAGCATCATAGAAGCCCGTGACGAAGCGCACAGGATCGAGCTGCGCAGAGTGCAGGAAGCGCAGGTAGCATATGTCCATGCTCCCGATTATGTTGCTCCTTCAGAGATCAGCAAGGTCAAAAAAGAAGCAGCAGCCAATGCAAAAAATGCAGAAAAAAACAGTAAAAACAACAAAAAGAAAAAACGTAGGTAAAAGGGTAGGGGGAAAGAAAACATGATTCGGGAATTTATTGCGACCGCCGACACGATTGAAGAAGCTCAGAAGCAGGCTTGCGAAAAGCTCGGCACCACACAGGAACAAACACAGTTTGAAATATTGCAGTATCCTGAAAAGAAAAAGTTCGGATTATTCGGAGGCAGCCCTGCAAAGGTGAGAGCGTTTGTGGAGGTCACTCCTTTGGACGGCGCAATGGCATATCTCAGAGAGATCCTTGAAAAAATGGGTATCACTGATTTTGATATGAACGCAGAAGAAACAGAGGGCGGCGCTGTCATCAATATCGAAGGCGAGGATGTCGGATTTATCATCGGACACAGAGGAGAAACGCTGGATGCGCTTCAGTATCTGACAGGTCTGGTTGCCAATCATATGGATGAAGGCTATTTCCGCATTTCGATCAATATCGGCAATTACAGAGAAAAAAGAGAAAAAACACTGGAGATCCTCGGCAGAAAATTAGCGTTCAAGGCTGTCAAGACAGGTGCAAAGACAGCTCTTGAGCCGATGAACCCCTATGAAAGAAGGATCATCCACACTGCTGTTCAGCGTGTCAGAGGTGCTGTTTCATGGAGCGAAGGAGAAAATATGCAGCGTCATGTTGTGATCGGTCCTGATCCTGATTATAAGCCTTCCTACAACAAATACCGCAGAGGAGACCGCAGCGACAGAAGCTCTTCCTTTAACAAGGACGGCTCTTATACACGCAGACCCCGCAGCAGCAACGGCTATCAGAGAAGACAGTATGCCGAAGGAGAGTCACATCTTCAGGACAGTCTGTTCAGTACCTTTGAAGACGACAACACAGCAAGCGCTGTCAGAGAAAGCATCAACGAAAGACCCGATACGTCCCTTTACGGTAAGATCGAGATCAAACGCAGCCGTACAGACGACTAAATTTATCTGAACAAAACAGCCGACAGAGCGTCACACTCTGTCGGCTGTTTTTATGCAGAAAAATCGGAGGAAACAGATCTTGTTTTGGGAATCCTGATAACATATTCGATATATTCGTCTGACTCATACTGTTCGGTTTCTGCGTTTAGTCCGCTGACTTTCAGCGCTGTCAGCGCCTTGTTGATGGTGTTGAGAAACATCCTGATATCCCGTATCAGTCCTTTTTTGCGCTGACGGTGCCGTATTTCCTGTCTGCTGCATCCAAGGTAATAATGTTCGACATACTGCCTTGTCTGAGATACGTTCATGCTTTTTTCAATGACCTCGCTGAGCGCAATACGTCTGTCAAGATGATCCTTTATCAGCAGCAAAGCCTTGGCGTGTCCTTCTGTCAGATTCGCTTTTAGCATCAATGTCTTTTCTTCATCGTTAAAATGCAGGATCGCTATCTTTTCCTGTATAGCGGCAGGATTTCTGCCCAGATGACGGGCTGTCTGGCGCTCTGACATCTGATGCCGGCTCATCAGATGATGGATCCCCTGCGCTTCTTCAAAGCAGTTGAGGTCGCTGCGCTGAATGTTTTCTTCTAAAGAAAGGACTTCTGCTTCATGATCGCTGCAGGAGATCACGATACATGGTATTCTGGTATAGCCGCACATGACGGCAGCCCGTATTCTGCGTTCACCTGCGATCAGTTCATACTCCAAAGGCGTGACCCTTCTGACGGTGATCGGCTGCAAAATACCGTTGCAGCGAATGCTTTGCGCAAGCGCTCTCAGGCTGAGAGGATCATATGTCTTTCTGGCAGCAGTACGGCAGGGTCTGATCTGCATGATCGGAATTTCTACAATGCGTCGGCTTTTTCTGAGCGTTAGTATCATTTTCAATATCTCCCTTCTGAAAATGATTATACCACTCACCTGTCAGCATTCTTTGTCGAAAAAAGATCGGTGTTTCTGAAGGAGAGCAGAACATTTTTCAACAAAATATGCTTTTTCGGTTGAATTTTCTGATCGGTAACAAAAATTGCCTGACGCTATTTCTTGATATACGGATCATGTAATGCTTACCATAGAGTTTTGAAAGCCGAGCCTAAAACACAAAAGCAGCTTCTGTTCGGAAGCTGCTTTTGCGTGTGATACTGTTTTGCCGGTTTCAGAAATTGGAACCGCCCATTCCCCAGTATTCGATCTCGCTGTATTTTACATAGATACGTCCTGCGGAAATGCCAAGCACCTCTGACAGAATGTCCGTCAGCTCACTTGTCAGGTTGTTGTATGCGGCAGCGGAAGCGCTGCCGTACAGACTGACTTCCGCAATGGCAGCAGGCGCATTGTTTCCCTTGAACCAGAGCTTGCAGTTGTCCTCAAAATTGAGCATCAGCCAGGGTTCGCTTTTGCCGATCAGAGAAATGGCTTTCCCGAATCTTTCTTTGAGCGTCTTTTCCTGTTCTTCTGTGATCGCAGCATTGGTCTTTGTATTGGTGACATACTCCCGCCGCCTACGCTAACGCTTGGAGGCGGTGGCTTCTCGCTCAAGTACGGTAACCCGTACAGTATCAACGAGCTAACCCCGTGTGTCCCACGGTTCTTGTTTTGATTTTATGCCAACGCTATTCTCATACCTTCATTTTGTATGTTGATAGCAGCGTT
>ONYV01000272.1 GCA_900322105.1 uncultured Eubacteriales bacterium
CAAAAGTATCCTCAAGAAAGCGTAAAAGAGTTGTCGCTATCATTTAACCTTCCTTTCCTTTGAAATATATGCCGTATATGGCAACGCACTGCATTCGCTTTTAGTATACCATTTGCAGTATTCTTTGTCAATCACATACAAAACACCTTTTACCGAAAAACAAAAAATAATGCATAATTCATAATGAATGTGTGAAATGTTTGATAAGACAGCAAATAGATGATGCTGCCTGAGCGGTGAGCCGTCAGCGATAGAACATAGGGGGGAAGAAATGTACTGCAAACAGATAAAGTGATCGGGCATGATTATAATTATACACCACATAACTTCAAGCTTTTCAGGAAGGGAGTATGGTGGTTAAAACATTGCGGTTTCCCCCGAAGTAACTGCTCCGACATAATTGATTTCCGTGAAATAGAACAGAGTGCCGCTTTACAAGAAAGGGAAAATGTGCTATATTGGGGATAAAAACACATGAGGAACGGGGATGAGGGTCTTGATAAAAGGAAAGACAATTGTTGTAGGTGTGACGGGAGGTATTGCGGCGTATAAGTCGGCGCAGCTTGTGAGCGACTTGGTGAAGTTGGGGTGCTATGTTCATGTTGTCATGACGCACAATGCGCAATACTTCATCCATCCCATCACTTTTGAAACACTGACCAATCACAAATGCCTGACAGATACCTTTGACAGGAATTTTGAATTTCATGTAGAACACGTTGCGCTGTCGCAAAGGGCGGACGCTTTTTTGATCGCACCTGCTACGGCTGATCTCATCGGCAAGGCAGCAAACGGCATAGCGGATGATATGCTCTCAACCATGCTGCTTGCGGCGACCTGCCCGATCATCATAGCGCCTGCGATGAATACATTTATGTATGAAAACAGTATCGTGCAGGAAAACCTCGAAAAACTGAAACGGCACGGCTTTGTCATCATAGAACCGAGTGTGGGACGGCTTGCGTGTCGGGATGTGGGCAAGGGTAAACTGCCCGATGTGGAAACGCTGATCGACTATGTGGACTTTGAGATCGGGTGTACAAAAGACCTGACAGGCAAAAAAGTCCTTATCAGCGCAGGACCTACCAGAGAAGCCCTTGACCCTGTGCGGTTTCTGACGAATCATTCTTCGGGCAAGATGGGCTTTGCGCTGGCAAGAGCCGCCGCCATGAGAGGGGCGCTTGTCACGCTTGTGTCGGGACCTGTCGGACTGAAAACGCCGCTCGGGGTCAAGAGGATCGATATACAGTCTGCGGAGGAGATGTTTCAGGCGATATGTTCAGAGCTTACATCGTCCGATATCCTCATCATGGCGGCGGCAGTGGCGGATTATACTCCCGAAAGCACTGCCGATCAGAAGATCAAGAAATCAGGGGACGGAATGCTTTTGCCGCTTCAGCGCACAAAGGATATTCTGAAATATGCAGGAGAAAATAAAAAAGACGGACAACTCATCTGCGGTTTTTCGATGGAAACCGAGCATCTTCTTGAAAACTCACGCAGAAAGCTGCAAACCAAACACTGCGACATGATCGCCGCCAACAGCATTTCAGAAAGCGGCGCAGGATTCGGCGTTGACACCAACCGTATCACCCTCATCACAGAAAATGATATGGTATCCCTGCCGCTGATGTCAAAGGATGAGGTGTCCCACCGCATATTGGACGAACTGATCTCTATGAAAAATGCGAAATCTTAAAATAGTCTGAAAATCTTAAAGAATATTAAGCTATTGTTCAAAGATTGTTTTAATAAGAAACAATAATTCTTATCACATTGGCATTTATTTGGGGAGGAAAACAACCTATTCGTATTCGTTTGAGTGAAGTCGGTATGGGAATAGGGATTGCTGTGTTACTATGGGGTATCTTTTGGGTAAGCGACAAGATGTCACAATGGATGTTCGACTTTGCCCGTCCGCAGGTTGACCTTATCTATGGGATGAAAGATGGACAAAGCCCTCTCTGGGTTTCTTTGGCTCTATTACTGATTATCGGACCAGCTGAAGAGCTGTTTTGGCGGGGATATATTCAGCGCACCCTCTCTGCGACCTATTCCCCAAATGTTGCGTTTCTTGTAACAACAGCCGTTTATGCTTTAGTACATCTTCCTTCCGGCAATTTAATGCTCATCATGGCTGCTCTTGTTTGCGGCATCGCATGGGGAGGACTTTACCGTTTATTCCCACATCATTTGGCGGCTATCATTCTCAGTCATGCCCTTTGGGATGCAGCTGCCTTTGTGTGGTTCCCGTTCTGAAATGAACGAAAATAGCAACTATTTTATAAAATATGTTGTTTTTTCCTACTCAATACGAAAAATTGTTGTATCTTTGCACCTTCAAAGTACATAGTACTTTAAATCGTTGACGAAGAA
>ONYV01000049.1 GCA_900322105.1 uncultured Eubacteriales bacterium
GCCTTGTCAATACTTTCATAAAACACGCGGTTCAGATAAAGCCCCTGCGGCGGCGCAGTGGGTCCTGAGCGGTTTCTGTTTTTTGCGTCAATGATGGACGGAATGTCTTCGGGGCTGAACTTTCCCTGCGCCACAGCCAGCAGCGTTCCTACAATAATGCGTACCATATTATAAAGAAATCCGTCCGCTTCGATCGTAACTGTTACGATATCGCCGTCACGTCTGACAGAAAGGTCACGGACAGTACGATGAAAATCCCCTTTACTGCGGTGCGGATCGGGCGTGCAAAAAGACGTGAAGTCATGCCGTCCGATAAAATACTGACAAGCCCTGTTCATCAGCGCAAGATCAAGCGGATACCAGTAGTGCAGCGCATATCCCTCTAAAAACGGATTGCGCACAGCGGCGTTATGGATCTTGTAGATATACTCCTTACCCTTGCAGGAATAACGTGCGTGAAAGTCATCCTCTACATCTCTTGCAGAGATAGCAGCGATGGTTTTCGGCAGAAAACGGTTCAGTGCCGGCGGCAATCTGTCAGCAGGGATAGTATGTTCCGTATGAAAGCTGATGCAGAACATATTGGCATGAACACCTGCATCCGTTCGGCTGCATCCCTTGATATCGGGTCTTTCACCGATCACTCTGTACAGTGCCTGCTGAAAATTCTCCTGCACCGAATCTGCATTGTGCTGCACCTGCCACCCGTGAAAATCCTTTCCGTCATACATAATCGTCACCAGTATATTTCTCATGCTTTTTCAGTGCTCCTTTTATTCAGCGTACCGTTGCAGGAAAATAAATATTGCACAGTATCACTCCTGCAAATACCGCCAACAGAAAAATCGATGCCCAAAGATCGAGCATGGAAAAATGCAGCACCCTCATCCTTGTTCTGCCCTTACCGCCGTTATAGCAGCGGCATTCCATCGCCATAGCAAGGTCATTCGCTCTGCGGAATGCAGACACGAACAGCGGTATCAGCACAGGTATCAGCGCTTTGAGTCTTTTCAGCAGACCGCCGCTTTCCATGTCAGCCCCTCTTGCCTTCTGCGCATTCATGATCTTGTCGGTTTCCTCAAGCAGCACAGGGATAAAGCGCAGGGCGATCGTCATCATCATGGCGATCTCATGTACTTTAATATGAAATATTTTGAGCGGTTTGAGCAGCCGTTCGATCGCATCCGTCAGATCGGTAGGCGAAGTGGTAAACGTCAGCACCGAACTGACCAGCACCAGCGCAGCAATACGGATTGTCACAAAAACAGCATTATTCACGCCGCCTTCGGTAATGCGGATAAACTGCCATTCCCACAGCACCTGACCGTTTCCGTAGAACAGGTTGATGATACCTGTGAAAACAACAACGATCAGAATTACTTTCATGCTTTTGAGGTACAAACGAAAACTGATCTTTGTCAGCAGCACCACCAGCAGTGATGACAGCGTGATGAGCATCAGCGCCATATAGTTATTTGCGATAAAAATAAATACGATGATCGCTAAGAGCATGAGTATCTTTGAACGGGCGTCCAGCCTGTGAACGATCGAACGTCCCGGCATATACTGTCCGAGCGTGATATCTCTTACCATTGCGCTTCCTCCTTATATGTACAAAATGAGAAAGTATGGGCATCATACGGAAAGTTGGCTGACGATCTCTGAAAATCCCTGTTCGACCGTCAGGATATCTGTGCTGACAGGAATCCCCTGCCCTCTCAGCAGCATCATGAGCTTTGTGATCTGCGGCACACGCAGTCCCATTTTTTCCAGCTCCTCACCTTTGGAGAAAACGGCGGAAGCGGTATCGAGCATTTCTTTTTTTCCTTTATTCATCACTAAAATACGGTCAGCGATCCTTGCGATATCCTCCATGCTGTGAGAAACGAGCATGACTGTATTTTTGCGTACCTGATGATACGATCTGATCTGTGACAGCAGGGCATCCCGTCCCAGAGGGTCAAGACCTGCTGTTGGTTCATCCAGTATCAGCACATCTGGATCCATTGCGATCACACCTGCGATGGCTGCTCTGCGTTTTTCTCCGCCGGACAGATCGAAAGGCGATTTTTTCATCAGTTCTTCCTTTAGTCCGACAAATTCCGCTGCCGACCGCACCCGTTCTCTGATCTCTTCTTCGGGCAGACCCATATTTTTCGGTCCGAAGGCAATATCTTTTTCTACCGTTTCTTCAAACAGCTGATATTCGGGATACTGAAACACCATCCCGACTTTGAAACGCACTTCCCGTATTTTCTTTGGTTCTGCCCAGATATCCTTACCGTTCAGAAACACTTTGCCTTCTGTCGGTTTCAAAAGACCGTTGAGCAGCTGTACCAGTGTCGATTTGCCCGATCCCGTATGACCGATCACTCCGACAAACTCACCTTTTTCTATTTCAAAGCTGACATCAGACAGTGCCGTCTTCTCAAAAGACGTTCCCGTCCCATACGTCAGCTTCAGATTTTCCACTTTAATAACTCCCATATACTATTCCACCCCTCCGCGGCGGCGCAGAACCTGCGCACCCTGTGGGAAATCGCGCAGAGCCTGCGCTCCCCTGTGGGGAATCATCGGTATTCTTTCCTTGCATCGCCGTCGCAAGCCATAAAGGCTTGCTTTGGGCTTACTTCCCCACGTCATGATACTTCATTATACTATTGCTTTGAAATTGCACATTCTTTGCACATTTCACCTTACGCAAAGCAAAGTCATTTTCCTTTTTTTCATTCATCCATTCCAAAAAAATCAAAAGTTTGCAGGGTCAAGGGACAGAGTCCCTTGCAGGAGGTTCGGAGGACGGAGTCCTCTGATATTCGGAGGGCGGAGTCCTCTGATATTCGGAGGGCGGAGTTTTTTGAGAAAGAAGGCGGAGAAGGGCTTGGGCGCATTCGGATTCGGTGAGGACGCATTCGGGAAGATCGAAACCGCAGCCTCTGAGCTTGTGGTTCAGTTCTGTGACCTGAGGAACGTCCAGATGGTGCTGCTTGAGAAGTTCGACTTTGGCAAATACCTCTTTGGGTGTGCCTTCTAAAAAGACCTTGCCGCTGTCTATCATCACAACTCTGTCGGCTAAGACCGCTTCTTCCATGTAATGAGTGATGAGAATGATGGTGATGCCCTGTTCCTTGTTGAGCTTCTGAACAGTAGAAATCACTTCATCACGTCCCTGCGGGTCGAGCATGGCGGTTGGTTCGTCTAAAACGATGCATTCGGGCTTCATGGCGATGATGCCTGCGATCGCAACACGCTGCTTCTGTCCGCCTGACAGCTTGTCGGGCGAGTGCTTGCGGTAGTCATACATATCCACCGCTTTCAGCGCTTCATCTACCCTTTGCCGGATCTCCTTGGGCGGTACGCCTAAATTTTCGCAGCCAAACGCCACATCTTCCTCTACAAATGCTCTTCATCCTTCGTGTTCATGCCGTCCACCAGCACATCTCCCGTGTCGGGCAGATAAATCGCATTGAAATGCTTGGCAAGTGTCGACTTTCCTGAACCGTTATGTCCGACAACCGCAACAAATGCGCCTTTTTGTATCGTCAGGTCAACGCCCTTGAGCGCATAGACAGGCGCGGCGTTTTCTTCGGCTTCTTCATATTGATAATATACATTTTTCACTTCTATAAAAGCGCTCATAAACGGTTTTCACTCCCTTTATACCGTCAGTTCTGCCAGATCGCCGTACTGCCGCAGGGCAGCGTCAGACCGCTTTCCGTTACGTGCAGACCGATCTCTGAGCTTGAGGTGCTGCCGCCGAAACGCTTTTGCAGCATCGTGCCTAACAGATACTCCATGACAGACGGCGACAATCCTGTGGTGTAGGAGTTGAGAATAAAGAACAGCGCATCTTCCGACAGAATCGGCAGACAAAGCTCTGTCAAAGAAAAAAGCTGTTCTTCTAACTTCCACACTTCCCCTCCCGGACCTCTGCCGTAAGAGGGCGGATCCATGATGATGCCGTCATATTTGTTGCCGCGTCTTTGTTCACGCTGTACGAATTTCACACAATCATCCACCAGCCACCGTACAGGTCTATCGGAAAGTCCGCTGAGGGCTGCATTTTCCTTTGCCCACTGCACCATTCCTTTGGAAGCGTCTACGTGCGTGACAGCCGCTCCTGCATTCAAGCACGGTCCCAGTTGACAGCTTGTTCGGGAAACACGCCCGTGTGCTTGAAACCCATCGGTTTGATGCCGAAGGTCAGCTCATGATAGCGTATTTTCCACTGTTCGGGCATTTTTTGATAATACTGCCACGCTCCGCCGCCGCTGCTGCTGCGCTGATAGCGTGCGTGCGCCTTTTTCCAGAGCGGATGTTTTTTCGGGGTCTTCCAGATGATCTGCGGATCGGGACGGATCAGCACGATATCTCCCCATCGCTCCAGACGTTCTCCGTCTGAACAGTCGATCAGTTCATAGTCCTCCCACTGCGCTTCTCTCATGCGTTTTCCTCCCTCAAATTTCCTCAGCAGCACGCCCAGTCATAACAAACATCCGAAAAGTCCTTCTGTTTCAGATCCTCCTCCGAAATGAAAAACTGACAGTTGCCGCTGTCGCCAAACATCAGTCCTGCCTCATCGTCACAATCAAGCTGTAACAGCAAAACACCCTTTTCTCCCGATTCGTAGCTTTCCACAGGATTCTGTACAAAATCAGGATAACCGCCCATTCGTGACTCTGCGGAATACAGCAGCGAGTACAGCTCCTCACGGTCGTTTTTATCCGTGACATCACCGATCAGCTCATCAAAAGAGTCGTTTGTCGATGAGATCGGCATGATATCCTGTTCAAAATGAATGCGGCATTCCTTTTCATAGGGCAGCACATCTTCGTCCATATCTTCAGAATAAGGATGCTCGGTCAGCAGTTCTTCTTCGTTTGTGCTGAAATGCTCGATATAGACGACCCTGCACGGCAGGTCGTATCCGTAATCTTCGTCATTTACAATATAAAATTGCAGCAGACCTTTTTCGGGAAAATGCGGCAGCGGCGGCATTTCCGAAAGATCGATCTGCGCCAAAAACATCATCGGCTCACCGTCCGCGTCTTTCGGATAGTTGTCTATACTTGTAAGATACGGCACACCGCCGAGCTTACTTTCCCACGGCTTTGTTTGGGCAGGCGTATATCGCAGGATATTGGTCGGGCGATATGTCGCTTCGATCTTATCTTTAAGATATGAAAACTTATCAGGCAGTGAAAACACCGGGCTCATCCTTTCTTTACAGAAAACTATTGTGCAGAGCAGACACTTTCTGCTCTGCACAGGTTCTGGACGTTCGTTTCGGAAATGCAGACTCACAGGTCTGCATCTCCGTCTGTATGCATTTTTTCCTGAAACCGATATGCTGTATTATTTCTTGACTTCCAGCACGGCGCCTCTGTTGCCCGAAGTCACGAGGGACGCATATCTTGCAAGATAGCCTGTTGTGATCTTCGGTTCTCTGGGCTGCCACTTTGCTTTTCTGGCGGCAAGCTCTTCATCGGAAAGACGGACGTTGATGGTGTTGGCGTTGATGTCGATCTCGATGATATCGCCGTCCTCGATCAGTGCGATCGGTCCGCCGACAGCCGCTTCGGGGCTGACATGACCGATGGATGCGCCTCTGGTAGCGCCTGAGAAACGACCGTCTGTGATGAGCGCAACGGTGCTGCCCTGACCTCTGCCCATGATCGCAGAAGTCGGATTGAGCATTTCTCTCATACCGGGACCGCCTTTCGGTCCTTCGTAACGGATGACGACCACATCGCCGTCGTTGATCTTTCCGCCGTTGATCGCATCCATTGCGTCTTCTTCGCAGTCAAATACCTTTGCAGGGCCTTCGTGCCTGAGCATTTCGGGCGCTACTGCAGAACGCTTGACAACGCAGGAATCGGGCGCAAGGTTGCCTCTGAGTACGGCAATACCGCCTGTTGCGCTGTAAGGATGATCGACAGGACGGATGATCTCGGGATCTTTATTGACGCAGCCTGCAATATTTTCGGCTATGGTCTTGCCTGTGCAGGTGATGAGGTCGGTTTTCAGCAGACCTAACTTATTGATCTCGTTCATCACAGCATAGATGCCGCCTGCTTCGTTGAGGTCTTCCATATAGGTTCTGCCCGCAGGCGCTAAATGGCAGAGGTTCGGTGTGTGGGAGCTGATCTCGTTTGCGATATCCAGATTCAGCTCTATGCCGCACTCGTGAGCGATCGCAGGCAAATGCAGCATACTGTTAGTGCTGCATCCAAGCGCCATATCCATCGTCAGCGCATTGCGGAAAGCGTCCTCTGTCATAATGTCACGGGGTCTGATATTCTTTTCGAGCAGCTCCATAATCTTCATGCCTGCGTGCTTCGCAAGCTGTATTCTTTCGGAATACACCGCAGGGATCGTACCGTTGCCGCGCAGTCCCATGCCAAGCACTTCTGTCAGGCAGTTCATCGAGTTTGCGGTATACATACCGGAGCATGAGCCGCAGGTGGGACATACTTTATTTTCATATTCATCCAATTCTTCGGCACTGATCTTGCCCGAATTGTAAGAACCTACTGCCTCGAACATACTCGAAAGACTGGTCTTGCAGCCCTTGACTCTGCCTGCCAGCATCGGACCGCCGCTGACAAAGATCGTCGGTATGTTCAGTCTTGCCGCAGCCATCAGGAGACCGGGGACGTTCTTGTCGCAGTTCGGGATCATGACCAACGCATCAAACGCATGAGCCAGCGCCATCGCTTCGGTGGAATCTGCGATCAGATCTCTTGTTACAAGAGAATACTTCATGCCCTGATGACCCATAGCGATACCGTCACAAACGGCGATTGCAGGGAACACAACAGGATTTCCGCCTGCCATAGCAACGCCTGTCTTGACGGCGTTGACGATCTTGTCGATATTCATGTGACCGGGAACGATCTCATTATAGGAACTGACGATACCGATCATTGGTTTTGCGATCTCTTCATCCGTCATGCCGAGCGCACGAAGCAGAGAACGCTGCGGCGCACATTTCGCACCGTTATGGATTGCATCACTGTTCATTATCATTACCTGCCTTTTTTCAAATTCAACAAACCGTTCTGTTCAGCGGCTTTGTATACTTATTTATTATAAGTTTTTCTGCAATCATTGTCAATCATTATTCCTGCTATTTTTCGGGGGAACTTTTCTTGAGGAGAAAAGCTCCCCCTTACCCCTTCAAAAGACCTTTTTGACGCCTGATCTTTCCGACAATGTATTTGACGGAAAGGGATAAATGGAGTATAATACGAAACGCAGAACTTATGTATGAAAGGACGATATTACTTGATATATCTTTCAAACGTATCCAAGACCTATCCGAACGGTACCAAGGCGCTCAAGAATATTTCGCTTGAAATACCGAACGGAGAATTTGTCTTTATTGTCGGTCCCTCAGGCGCCGGCAAAAGCACCCTGCTCAAGCTCCTGATCCGTGAAGAAACGGCGGATCAGGGAAAAATCCATGTCAACGGCCGCAACCTGATGACGATCTCCAAGCGAAACATTCCGTATCTGCGCAGGACGATGGGCATCGTGTTTCAGGATTTCAGGCTCATTGACAAAATGACAGTATTTGATAACGTTGCTTTTGCCATGCGTGTGATCGGCGCTTCCGAAACCGCCATACAGAAACGTGTGCCTGCCGTGCTGAAAATGGTCGGTCTTGAAAATGCCGTCAAACGGTATCCGACAGAGCTTTCGGGCGGTGAACAGCAGCGTGTCAGCCTTGCAAGAGCGCTCATCAATGCGCCTAAGCTCCTGATCGCAGACGAACCGACAGGAAACATCGACCCCGAACGTTCCTTTGAGATCATGAAGATGCTCTCTGCGATCAACAAAAAAGGCACGACTGTTCTGATCGTGACCCACGAGCACGAGCTTGTCAAAGCTTTCGGCGGCAGGATATTGAAGATCGCAGACGGCGCGATCACCTCTGATTCCTTCTTGCCGACCGAATATCACCCTGCGCAGGCATCAAACGGAAAGGAGGTATCGCCATGAAGCTGCACAGTCTTCGCTATCTGATCAGGGAAGGTCTGAAAAACATTCTCAGCAACCGCATGATGTCCCTGGCGTCTGTCGTGGTGCTGGTGTCGTGCCTGATCATCACAGGTTCGGCGGCGCTGATCTCTGTCAACGTCAATGCGCTGATCGCCAATATCGGCGATGACAACCAGCTCACGGTATACCTGAAACCCGACTTTCCCGACGCTGATTCCGTTAAGCTGAGAGCAAAGCTGTCAGCGATCGAGAACATCACAAATTGCCGGTACCGCACCAAAGACGATGTACTGAAAGACTATCAGGAAACTCTCGGAAAAGATCTTTACGAAACCATGCAGGGCAGCGGAAATCCCTTCGGCAATGAATACCGTGTTACGCTGAAAGATCTTTCCCTGTACGATCAGACAGTGAAACAGATCGAAACGCTTGACGGCATCGACAAGATCAGCGACAGGAGCGATATTGCAGGCAAACTGACAAGGCTGAACTACTTTGTCACCGTGGCAGGACTATGGTTTGTGGTGATATTAGCGGTCGTCACCCTGTTCATTATCTCCAACACCATCAAGATGACGATGTATTCCAGACGGTTCGAGATCGGCATCATGAAATCGGTCGGCGCAACCAACGCCTTTATCCGCATCCCGTTCCTGATCGAAGCAATGGGACTGGGACTGATCTCCGGACTGGTTTCTTCGGCTGCGGTGATACTGCTGTACGAGCCTGTGAGAAACGGTGCCTCGGGCGTGATACACCTGATCGGAAAAGCGACGCTCCCGACAGAACAGATCTGGTTTCCGACACTGCTTGCAATGTCAGCATCAGGACTGCTGATCGGTCTGGTCGGCGGATTCATTTCTGTTTCACGTTATCTGAACAAGGAAGGAGGGGCTATCTTTGGCACATAAGCGCAAATACAGACTGCTTTGCCTTGTGTCGGTGCTGACGGTGACACTGACGTTTTCGATGATCGCCTTTGCGGATGAGGACGATCAGGCAAGCGACAGCTATGAATACGATCAAGAATATGAATATAATGGAGAGTCCGACTATAACAACGAATATGATAGTGAAGAATACACTGACGATGAAAACAGCAGCAGTGACGAAAACGAAAGTACGGATGAGGAAGTCAGTATAGACGAAGAAAACTTCGACCCCGACGAAGCCGACAGACTGCGGGAAGAGTTACAGCATCAGCAGTCAGACCTGAGCGAGCAGCTTTCACTCACCGAAAAAGAGATCGAAGAAAAGCAGGAACAGGCAAAAAAATTACAGAAGCAGATCACAGAGCTTAGCAGCGCCATCAACAGCAGCAACGAAAGGATCAGCGCACTGAACACCTCCATCACACAAAAGCAGCATGAGATCGAGCAAAAGCGTGCAGAAATCGAGGACGTGCTGTCCCTGCTGCGTGTCCGTCTGCGAAACATCCATACCTCAGGCGATATCTCGTCTTTAGAGATCATACTCGGCGCAAAGAGCTTTGAAGAGCTGATCGACAAGACCGAAATGATCAAGAGCATGGCGGAATATGACGATCATCTGATCCACTCGATCGACGCACAGGCAAAGCAGATCGCCTCCGAGCAAAGAGAACTGCAAGCGCAAAAGACAGAAATAGAAACAGAAAAGGCAGCGTTAGAGCACAACAAAAGCGCCATCAACTCTCTCTTTGAAGAAAACACCAAGCTGATACGGGAACTGAAAGCCGCCAAAAATGATTTGGAGGACGAGCAAAAGGAGAATGAAGAAAAGCAAAACGAGCTGGAAAAATCTCTGGAAGCCTACCAGAAGCTCATGGAGGAAAAAGAGAACAGTCAGATCATTGTGACACCGCCGTCAGACGGAAAATACGTCTGGCCGTGTCCGGGGTTTACGTATCTGACATCGACCTTTGACGAATGGCGCGGAGAAAACAATCACGGTGCGCTGGATATTGCCGAAGCAGGCATTTACGGCGCAAAAGTCGTTGCCTGCGCTGACGGCGTGGTGTTTTCTACCAATGAAGTCTGCGACCACGACTACGGCAAGGATTCAAGCTGCGGCTGCGGCGGCGGTTACGGAAAATATGTCATGATCGACCACGGAAACGGCAAGCTCTCGATCTACGGGCATCTTTCGGGCGTAACGGTCACACCCGGACAAACCGTTTCAGGCGGTCAGCTCATCGGCTATGTCGGCTCAACAGGCTACTCCACAGGCGCACACCTGCACTTTGAAACACGCTACAACGGCGTGCGATATGACCCTCTCTCGGAATATTAAGGCAGAAAAACAGGGATGCTTTTGAGCTGCAATACTCAAGAGCGTCCCTGTTTTGTTTACCCTTTCAAAAACTATCTATTCAGTCCGCTTCGATCCTGACGTGACTGTTGCCGCTGATGTCTTTTGTGACAACAATGCGGTTTCTGATACGAGATTTCAGCGCTTCCACATGAGAAATGATACCGACAAGGCATCTTCCCTCGTTGCTCAGGTCATTGAACACACGATAGGCATTTTCAAGCGAGCCGTCGTCCAGTGTGCCGAAGCCTTCGTCAATGAACATCGTTTCAAGATGCACGCCGCCAAGCGTAGATTGTATCACATCCGAAAATCCCAGTGCCAGCGACAATGATGCCATAAAGGATTCGCCGCCCGAAAGCGACTTCACGCTTCGTGTGGTGGCGCTGTCATGGTCGATAACGTCGATATCGAGTCCTGTTTTACCCCGATTGGCAAGAGCCTTTTCCGAACGGCGGAATTCATATTTGCCGTTGCTCATTTTGATAAGGCGGAGGTTTGCAAGGGACAGAACGCTGTCGAAATACCTTGCCTGCGCAAAAACTTCAAGCGTCACTTTATCCCTGCCGCCGATCAGCTTGCCGTTTGCGGTATCGCTCAGGGCTTTGATCTGACAATAACGGTCTTCAATTTGTTTTAGCGTTTCACTGTTCTGTGTCAAATATGCGGAAATTCCATCGTTTCTTGTGATTCTGCTTTTTAATTCAGTAATCAGATTCCGATTTTTAATATTTATTTTATTAAGTGTCTGCACACGCTCTTTTCTCTCGCTGATGGCGTCACGTTCGGAATCCTCGCTGAGCTGCGGCAGGTTTTGCAAAGCAGTTTCAAATCCTTTGATGTTGTTTTTGCACTCATTCAGTGCTTTTTCGGCTGACTGTAATACCGAGATCAGCATGACCTTGCGGCGGCTGCGCTCCTCGATCTGTCTGTCCAGTTCTTCAAGGCTTTCAAACGGCAGGGCGCTTTTCAGAGCGGCGATATTCTCTGCGATCCCCTTTTTCTGCTGTTCCAGACGTGCCACATCTGTTTTTAGTTCATCACATTCGCTGCGCAATACTTCCGCCTGTTTTTCCAATTCGGGCAAGCGCCTGTCAATTTTCTCACGCTGCTGTATGTTCCTGTCAAATTCTTCAAGTTTCTTTTCGTTATCTTCGATTTTTGCTTTCAGCTCAACGCCTTCTTTTTTCACGGCTGCATTTAATTCCTGCGGTGTTTTTTCTTCGCCGTAGTGTTCCAGCGAAAACGTTTTCAGTGTTTCCAGATTCTTTTCACAAAGCGCCTTTGCCCTGCTGTGCATTTCG
>ONYV01000054.1 GCA_900322105.1 uncultured Eubacteriales bacterium
TCTATCGTGATGCCGCCTCTTGCCATTGCCAAAAAGTTATTATTGATAAAGACATTTTTTCCGATCACGATCTTGTCCAGCGCTGCGCCTGCAAGCGGCGGTGCAACATAGCTGTTTTCACCGATCGAATCACCGAAAAGCTCTTTCAGCAGCAAAAAGTATTCCGCTGTTCTCGGCATTGTGTGATTGATGCGAAAGAGCAGTTCTGCCTGACGGTCATATTCCTGCTGTTCCTCCTGTGTATGTTCTCTCATATCGACTCTGATCTCCTGCTGCATGATGTTTCTTCCTTTCTGCTTGTTTTATTCCGCGACCTGCCATGCCATACTTTTCTGAAACTCACTTAGTATGTCTCCGTCAAGGCTGCCTTCCTTTACCATATCGTTCAGGATCATAAAGGCTTTTTCGGGCGGCATCGGTTTTTTATACGGTCTGTCCTTTGCGGTAAGCGCTTCATAGATATCAAGTATGGTGAGCAAGCGGACTTCAAAAGGAATCTGTGGGGATGTCAGGTGCGCAGGATAGCCTTTGCCGTTGAGCAGTTCATGGTGTGAGGCTGCCCAGAACGGAACAGAGCGGTAACCGTCGGGAAATGCGACCTGTTCGAGGATCCTGGCGGTAACGGACGCATGGCTTTGCATGATCTGCCGTTCTTCGTCTGTCAGCGTGCCTTTTCTGATCGAAAGCATTTTCACTTCCTGCTCTGTCAGAACGGGCTGTTCTTCTCCGTTTTCATCGTGATAAGTGAGCTTTGACAGCTCCTGCACTTTTTGAAAGTCTTCCTCCGACAAAAAGCCTGACCGGTTGATACGATCAATGAACTCCATCGTTTTCGTAATATCTTCTGATTGTGTTTCATACTCCTGCTGTGTCAGTCTGCCCTCTAACACCGATATCCTGCACAGCAGGCGCATTTTTGTCAGTCTGTCTTTCAAAATATCCAGCGAATGCCCCAGACGGTCGGATTTATCCATCACGCTCAGCGGTACTGCTAATTTTCCTACATCATGCAGCCACACGCTCATGATAAACGCATTCGCCTGTTCCTTTTCAAAACGGTGCGGGCTGTCTGTTGCATCCAGATACTTCAAAAACGCCGCTGCCATCATCACCATGTTTTTGGTATGGTTTGCGTTATAACGGGAACGCTCTTCAATGGCAGTCGACAACGCTCTGACCAGAGAGTCAAGAAGTGCAGCGGTCTGCTCGGCGTGTTTCAGCTTTATCTCGGCAAGCTCTGTAAGGTCACCGATCAGCACGATCACGCCTTCTTTCGGGTCGCTGCTTTTCATCAAGGAAGTCGACATTTTCAACTGACGATAGCTGTTTCCGTTAAAGTATCTGACCAGATTGATATGTGTTTTTTCATGATCGTAAACGGCGTCCAGAATAGCCTGATTGAAGTCGTCATTTTCTTTATCGTGAAAGAACACGTTCGCAAATTTTTTTCCGATCAGCTCATCTTTCGGTTTTCGCAAAATATCGGCTGCCGACTGATTGGCGTAATTGATCACGCCGCCTTTTCCGAACAGCAGCATACCTTCCGAAAGGTTTTCCAATATCCGTTCATACACCTGTTCATCTTCCATACCTGTATCCTGACCTCCATCCGTCATTTCTCCTCCATTATACCGCTTTTTTCTTCTGTTGTCCACATGACAAAAACCTGTTTTGCTCATAATTTGTTTACTCGTTCAAAATCGCTGAACCCTTTTTCAGCGGAAAGAGGGTTTCCCTATATAAAAAGCCTGCATACCCGAACTGATCTTCAGGTATGCAGGCTTACAATTTCTTAACGATCGACAGAAACGATCTCTCCTGTGTCCGCATCTACAGCCACAACGAAAAATGCAAAAAATTTGTCCTCGATATCTCCATTCATCGACAGAGGGATCTTGCTGATATGAACATAGTAACACATCCTGCCGTCACGGTTTCTGATCTCTGTGATGATCTCCGCCTTTGTTTCATCGAAAGAAGGTACTTGATATCTGCCGCTTTTCAGCTCACGCAGCGCAAGCGTGACCGCTTCTTCTCTTGTGATGTTTCCGACATTTTGTTCCGAACCGCTCACCATCATTCTGACAAGATCACCGCTTTCGTCAAATGACAGTTGAACACTTAGAACCGTATGGGCAGTGCTGTTTTTGATATACGTTACATTCCAGTGCGGATAGGCGTCAGCGTCTTCTTCGATATCTATCGTTTTGCATTCGGCAAATTCAGGGAAGAACTCCTGTATCAGTTCCGATGAACGGCGGTGTATCTCTTCTTCGTTCGCTGTTTTTTCTGCTTCTGCATAGTGAAGGCGGCTGATCTCACGCAGCCTGCCAAAGGGATCGAAACAGTAAAGATATCGTTCATCTTCATATACCGTATCTTCTGTGCGGTAAGAATGGATCAAAGTCACCAGCTCAGATTCTTTTCTTTCGGACAGAAAAACCGTGCCGTACCGCTGTTCAAGCTGAAGCTGTCGGATGCCGCTGTGAGCGGAAGTGCCGCTCTCATTTGTACTTGCTGTTATGTCATCACATCCGTATGCTGCCGACACGTCGGATAACTGAGATGTATTCTGTTCTGTCGGATGAATACCTGCAAGTCTAACTGACAGCGGAACAGATACCACAAGGGCTGTCAGCATGGACACCAGCAGCAAAGCTCTGAATATTTTGTTTCGGCGCACCACCGACAAAGAGCTTTTATCTCCCTCTTCCTGCTCCTGTTTTTTCTCACGCAGCGCCGCATAGACCCTTTCAGAGATCGGCGGCAGTTCCAAAGCAGCTATATCCTTTGCCAGCTGCTGTTCAATTTCGCTGTGATTCATGTTGCTCTCCTCCCTTGATAATACGTTTTCAGTTTTCCGATCGCATACTGATATTTATTCCTCACCTTGTTATACGGCAGATCCAGAAGTTTTGCGACCTGCGGCAGCTTCATCTGCCCGAATATGTGCATGATAACGCACTGCTGTTCCAGCTCGTCCAAACATTTCAGCGCTTCGATCTGGTCAACGGAATTTTCTGCCAGTTCCAGACTCTCGTTCTGTTGTGCGAGTATTTCTTCTGTCAGTTCTGTTTCTTTCATCTGCGACTCCTTCTTTGCTTTCTTTTTTGCTGCGTTTACCATCACTTTGAACAGCCACCCTTTTGAATTTGTGATCGGCTTTTTTGAGCCGTACAGTACAATATTCATCATCACATCCTGCAATACCTCTTCTGCGGATTCTCTTGTCGAAACAATGGACATAATAAACGCTAACATCCATCTGCCGTTTTCTTCATAGAAACATTTGAGAGATGCTTCATTGCCTGAGGATATTTCTGTTATGTACGATGATAATGTTTCTTCACTCAACTGTTCCATCGACAAAGGCATCACGTCCTTTCACTATAATAGAGTCGCCTGATTTCACGTTTTGCTGAAAAAACCTAAATTTTTTTCACTAAAGATACGAAATAAGAGTCTGTTCGGTGAACTGAATAGATCAAGTTTTTCATAAATATCCCCGTTGGATTTTGGCATATTTTCACAAAGCATTTCACTCCAAAAAAGCGTACCCTGCGGTACGCTTTCCTGTTTGTATGATCGCTTTTCTGTCGGGTCATTCCTCAAAGAGAAGATCTTCTGTTTTTCCGTCAAAACCGCATTCTGTCTGCGGAAATACAGCAGACGCAAAGGAAAGCCCTTCTTCGGGGTATTCGAGCGACGGGCTGTAATGCGTCAGCCACAGCTTTTTGACCTGAGCCTGAGATGCTATCCCCGCAGCTTCCGAAAAGAGCATATGTCCTGTTTCAATGGCACGTTCCAGCTTATCCTCCTCCGCAAACATCCCCTCGCAGATCAGAAGGTCGCTGCCTGCCGCATGAACAGCGATGTTTTTGACAGGTCGGGTATCGGTGGTATAGGTGACTTTCAAGCCCTTTCTCGGCGCTCCCAGCACCATATCTGAGGTATAGACCACGCCGTTATAGGTCACGCTGTCCTGATGCTGCAATTTTGACCAGACTTTCAGCGGCACTTCATTTTTCAGCGCCTTTTCCTTGTCAAATTTCCCGACCCTTTTCAACTCAAAACAATACCCCAGACACGGCACGCCATGCCGTACACGAAACGGTGTGATCGTCAGCGGTTCGCTCTGAATGACGGTTCCGTCAGAGGGTATCTCGATAAAGCGTATGTCAAACGTCAGGTTCGGCGCGATCAGGCACAGCGCGCGCACGATCGTTTCCAATCCCACAGGTCCGATCATCGTCAGCGGTTCTGTTCTGCCCTCGTTGCTCATCGTCAGCAGAAATCCCGGAAGACCTGAGATATGGTCGGCGTGAAAATGCGTAAAGCAGATCACGTCGATCGGCTTGCTTTTTTGTCCTGCCCATTTAAGGGCGATCTGCGTTCCCTCACCGCAGTCGATCAGAACCGAATGACCGAACACCGACAGCAGGCAGCTTGAAAGCCAGCGGTTTTTCAGCGGCATCGTGCCGCCTGTTCCCAATAGTGTTACACGTATCATACTGTCCTCACTTCGCTCCCTCCTGCTGCATAAAGGCTGTCAGCTCATCCTTTGTCATCATCACATTCAGTACGGCAAGCATCCCGTTTGCCGTCATTTTTTCGGGCAGGTTCAGATGCTGTTTCAGCTTTCTGCGGTTTTCAGCGGCGTTGACGCTTCCTGACAAGCCCAGCGCATACAGATCGGCTTTTGTGATCTCGCAGGGCGTCCGCTCTTTTTTGCCGCTGATGCTGCATTCCGCCCCTGAACGGAGAATCGCTTCCATCAGTATCTCGTCCGAAATACCTTCCACCCCTATCTTCCCTTCCTTGGACGGAGCATTTTTGCGCCGTTCCTTGCCGAGGATATCGGGAATATAAGCGTGTCTGATCTTATCCTTATCCACAACGCCCTTGAGAAAATTCCGTATCACAAAGCCTGCGCCGTCACTGTCTGTCAGGATCAGAATGCCACGACTTTCGGCAAGAGAACGGATGAGCCGCTGTTTTTCTTTATCCTTGAAAATACCGAAGCCTTCGGTCGTGATGATGAGACCATCAATAAAATTTGACAGTCTGATCTTATCGTACTTTCCCTCCACGATCACCGCTTCTTTTATCTTTAACAAATTCGCACACCTCTGTCAATTGCCGCTGTCGACTGTCATCAGCTTCGCCAGCAGCGTTTCAAGTAAGATCTGTCTGTCGGAGGGCTTGCTTTTGAGCTTGATGTCTGTGTCGAGTATCACATCAAGGATCTGCCGCAGCGCTCCCATGCTGTACCGTGACGCACGGGCAGAAGCGTTCTTCAGCAAAAATTCTCTTCTGCCGTATTTCAGATCTGCCGCTGCATCCGAATATGATCTTCCGCTTTCCGCAGCCACCTTTGCACGATACATATCAATGAACACCGAGCTGAGGGTCGACAGGATCACTTCCGCCTTTTCGTTCTGCTCAAATAACGCATATAACTGCTGATAGGCGCCGTTATAGTCATTTTGCGCAATACGGTCGGAAAGCGCAAAGATCCTCACCTCGGTATTTTTTGTCACAAGCAGCCGTATCATTTCCTCTGTGATCGTTTCACCGTTTGCATAAGCGCAAAGCTTGGCAATCTCGTTTTTCAGCGTTGTCATATCACTGCCGCAGTAGGAAATGATCTTAGCAGCGTTCACCGCCGAAAGCTGACATCCACCTTTTTCCGCCCATGAAATGAGCTGCTTTTCCAGAGCAATATCTCCTCTTTTGGCAAGCTCCAGCACCGTGCCGCACTTTTCGATCACAGCGGTGATCTTTTGCAGCTTGCTGCTTTTCCTGCCGCCTTTTTTCTCTTCCTCTGCAAGGGTCGGCATGGTAAAGATCAGGATCGCCGCAGGAGAGATATCTTCGCAGAATGCCGTCAGACGTTTCAGGTCGCTGTCCGCCATACTGTCAAAGCGATAGTCGGACACGACCGTCACTTTGTATTCTGCTGTCAGCGGAAACTGTTCGCAGCAGTCAATGATCTCCTGCAATTCCGTTTCGGCAGGCAGCCGCACAAAATCGAAATCCGAAGGTTTTTTCCCTGCCGCTTTTTCACACAGTTTTTCGGTATAATGCCGCACCAAGAGCTTTTCTTCTCCGCAGATCAGATATACCCTGCTGAATTGTCCGCTGCTAAGGCTTTTTTTGAATTCCTGTTCACTCAGCTTAGCCACTGTTCTTCCCTCCGTATCTCTGTTTTGTTGTCGTTTGATATCCGTATGATGATATTGCCGCCGTCATAAGTCGCAAGACACTTTTCATTTTTCCGCCAATACTGATAGGCATCCTGATTTTCTTCTGCGTCTGAAATGATGACGGTATCATAGTCCCACTGCTTTTGATACGCAAGACTGCCGCAGAAGATCAGCAGATCTCCTTGTTTCCAGCTTTGCGGCAGCAGGTCTGTATCTGTTTTTTCCTGACAGATCAGCGCAGAAACGCCGTGAATGTTCAGCCGTATCGCCTGTACCGACCAATTTGCAAGGATCTCTGCGATCACACCGTTTTCCAATACGACACGAGTGATCTTGTCGGAATAGGAACGCACCTTACACTGCTCGACTTTTGTAAGCCCCTCTCTGAGATTTTCGCTCCAATAGCGTTGATCATAAAACACAGCCGTTTCCACAGGGCAGCTTTCCAAAAGTTTTTCGGCATAGCGGCTATAAGCAAAACGATTGTTATTCAGCAGCAGAAATGAGAGCTTCTTTGCCCTGACTGCCCTGAGATATTCCGTAATTTTTCCCTCTGATACTGCATTGCCGCCGCAGGACAGTACTGCCGCCTTCTCTTCTTCGGGCAGAATGACCGAAATGCCGCCGCCTGTATTCAGCACTGCGATCTTCACAACAGAACGATCGATCAGATCCGTCACCGCCGCGCCGCACACAAACATGAGCAGACAAACCACCGTCAATATTCCCAAACGCCGTTTATTCCAGTGTCGGAAATAGGCGATCAGTCCGAATGTCACAGCAAATGCCAGCCAGACAGGCACATAGCGCTCCGACATTTCCAGTACCGCAAAGGGCAGTTTTGAAACCTGTGACGACACTGCCATGATCCACTCTGCGATCCCTCCGCACAGATACGCAAACGGTACCGCTAAAAACGAAAGCGGACCGCACAAGCTCAGCAGCAGCATCAGCACCACACCGATCATCAGCAAAGGCAGCAGGGGCGTTACTAACAGGTTGTAAAACAGTCCGTAAAGCGCAAATCTGCGAAAATACAATATCGTCAGAGGCG
>ONYV01000080.1 GCA_900322105.1 uncultured Eubacteriales bacterium
ATCCTGCTGGGCAGGGGTACGAAAACGTGAGAGCAGCTCGATCTTGACAGGGAAGCCATCAAAGCGGCGCAGAGCCGTCTGATAATGTTGCCACGCAAGGATCGTGGTGGGAACGAGCAGCGCACATTGTTTGGAATCCGTCACGCATTTGAAAGCGGCTCTCAGCGCTACTTCCGTTTTTCCGAAACCGACATCTCCGCACAGCAGCCTGTCCATCGGAGCGGTGCGTTCCATATCGTCCTTGATCTCGGCAATGCAGCGTTTCTGATCGGCAGTTTCTTCATATTCAAACCGTGACTCAAAATCTCTCTGCCATTCGCCGTCGGGCGGAAAAGCGTGCCCCGGAGCGTTCATTCTTTCGGCATAAAGCCGTATCAGCTCGTCTGCAATATCCTTGACAGCGCTTCTGACACGGTTTTTCGCCTTTGACCATTCCTGACCGCCCAGCTTACTGAGCTTGACGATGCTGTCTTCATGCGGTCCGATGTATTTTGAAACAAGATCCAGCTGTGTGACGGGAACATACAGGATATCCCCTTTGGCATAACGGATCTTGATATAGTCCTTGATGATATGTTCGATCTCCATTTTATGGATACCTTCAAACTGCCCGATGCCGTGAACGCTGTGTACGACATAATCGCCCATAGAGAGTTCGGACAAGCTGAAGATCGCCTTGCTTTTACTGCGGCGCGGTTTGGCTTTGTTTTTGCGTTCCGTGACCTGTAAATGAGAGATGAGCGAAAATCCTGCCTGATAATATTCAAAACCCGAAGACAGACTTCCGCAGGCAATATAGATGCCGCTGCCGCTGAGAATATCATCATCCTTGAGAAAACGAACATGATAACCTCTGTCTGTCATATCCCTGAATAACGTTTCAGCGCCCTTTTCCGTGCCTGCCAATATCACGCACGTCTTGCCCTCTGTGCCAAGATTTTCCAGATCTTCGCAGAGAATGCTCAGTGAGCCGCTCCACGGAGAGAGCTGTCGGACGTTGAAATTGACCAGCACCCTGAGCGGCCATTCGCTGGTTCCTCTGGTATAGTTTTCGATCAGGATCGCACGGCTTTCTCCGATCTTTTTCATAAAGACGCTCTTGTCCGCCGAAAAACAGTCCAGACCCTTGCACAGCACGCCCTCCGAAAGGTAATCTTTGATATCTTCTCCCCATTGCCACTGGGTACTTTTGATACGGTCGTTGATCTTCGTCTGCTCCGAAACAAAAACGAGGGTATCTTTTGTGATATAGTCAAACACATCCGCCGGTGTTTCGTAGATCAGAGAATAGAATTTATCGGCGCTGCCAAGTCTACCGCCGCCAAGAAGTGTTTCCGCTTCCTTTTGCAGCAGTTCCTTTGCCTTAGCCGCAGCTTTGCCGCGCAGCGACCGTGCTTTTGCCAGTATCTTTTCGGCAAGCGCAGCAGCGTCATGAAAAATGATCTCACTTGACGGCGTAATGACAAAACTGTCCACACGGTCAGTACGGCGCTGCGTTTCGATATCAAAGGATGAGATGGTGTCGATCTCATCGCCCCAGAATTCGATTCGGCAGGGCTGAGGCGCAGACGGCATAAAGAAATCGAGAATACCGCCTCTTGCGGCAAACTGTCCCGTGCCGTCTACCTGCTCCACACGGACATATCCTTCCGCCAAAAGCGACTCCATGATCGCTTCCATCGAAAGACTTGCGCCCTCTTTGATTGTCAGCGTCGACTTCATCAGCACATCTTTCGGCATTGTATACTGCATGGCAGCGTCTGCGCAGCAGATCATCACCTGCGCCTCTCCTGACGAAAAGGCATACAGCGCGCCGATGCGCTGATGTTCAAATTCTCTGGAAACGCCTGTCACTTCCCGAAAGGTAAAATCTCTTGCAGGATAAAACACCGCTTTTGTCCCCATAGCGCTGATGTCGGAGCAAAGTCTTGCGCCCTCGGCTTCGTCACCTGCGATCACAAGGGCTTTTTGACCTGTGCCTGCGCACAGGGTATGGATCAGATGGGATTTATGAATGGCGGAAAGTCCTGTTGCCATTGCAGGAAGCTGATGTTCGCTGATTGCTTTTTCAAGCTGCTGATATTCCGCCAATCGGCTCAGGATCCCTGTTAAGAATTTCATATGTTCATGACCTCAGTTAAACAGATTCATCGCCTTGTCGGTCTCGCCGCCAACGATCAGTTCGGCAGCCCGACAAGCGTTTTCGGCGGCGGTTTTCAGTTCCTTTTGCTCACTTTCGGTAAAACGGGAAAGCACCCAATCGGCAAGATCCCATTGTTCGGGCTTTTTACCGATACCGATTTTGATACGCGGAAACTGATCGCTGCCTGAAAGGTAAATGATATTTTTCATGCCGTTGTGACCGCCGTCACTGCCCTTTCTGCGAATGCGCAGCTTTCCCACATCGAGAGAAATATCATCGAGCAGGATCAGTGTTTTTTCGGGCGGCACTTTGAAAAAACTCATCGCTTCCGTCACCGCCTGACCGCTCAGGTTCATATAAGTAGACGGCTTCATCAGCAGTACCTTTTTTCCGCTGATCTCGGCTGTCGTGCATAGGGATTTATATTTGATGCGATCCGCTGTCACGCCGTATTTGTCTGCGATCAGATCGAGGGTGATAAATCCTGCGTTATGGCGGGTATTGTCGTATTTTCTGTCAGGGTTGCCAAGTCCTGCAATGATAAACTCTGCGCCGCCGAGCGGCTCTTTTTTCTTAAAAAACATCGGATATTTCCTTTCCAACATAAACTAACAAGCAAGCGCGTCTGCGCAGATATGATAGACCATAAAGCCGCAGAGCGCATAGACTGCGATCAAAGACGACAGGACGATGCCAAACGCCTTTGCCGCTTTTTTCCTGCTCTTCATCAGCTGCCCTGTCAGGTATCCCAGCGACAAAGCGCCGATCACGATCAGCAGCACGCCATAGCGGACGTTCATCGTGCAGACGTGCGGAAAGCTCACGCAGAAAATCAGATACATTCCGAATATCACAAAATACAGCAGTCCGATAAAGCACTTGTGAACAAGTTTGATCGTTTCGGATCTTTTGATAAAGAGATAGATCATTGCTCCGAAGGCAGCAAGCCCCAGCAGGACCGCAGCAAAGAACAGAGCGTGGCTGAAGCCGACAAGCTGCGGAAACCTTCTGACGGCGATGCCTTCATCAAAGAGAGATGTCTTGAAAAAGCCGATCAGAGGATTGAATTCGTTATAACTGCCGCCGTACATCGTAAACTGCGGCGCAACGTCTGCATACTGATAGGGACTGAAATCAAAGAAACGCTGCAAAAGCGGAATGTTGCCGACAAACTGAGAGGACGTTTCCGACAGCCTTGGCACATAGGTAAACGGGATCTGCCAGCGCAGAAAACCGCGCACCGCCCAGAACAAACCGATGGGCGCACAGATGATGATGAATACGGCATACTGCAGCAGGTATTTTTTGAGATCCTTCAGATTCGTAAAGAACACATAGATAAACACAAAACCGATCGCAGGAGCGACCATCCAGACGGACAGCTTGGTAATCATGCCGAAACCAACGCAGAGAGCGATATAGACGATATGCTTCATGCTGCGGCTCTGATACCAGTTGAGCGTATTCAGCACTGCGCCTAACATGAAGGTAACGGACAGGATATCGTTGTTCACACTGCCCGACATGATATAAAAAGTGGGACAGAAAGCGATCACGGCGGTAGCAGCGATCAGTCCGCTGCCCGAAAGTTTCAGACGGCGGAATATCTTGTAGGAGAGGATCATGCTGAGGGTGGAATAAAACAGCGTCAGCACCTGAACATTTTCATATGCATCGGCATAGCGGATGCCGATCATTGTTTGCAGACGCATCCACAGCGCTGCTAATATATGATGGATCGGCGGATGATAGAACTGGTCGATCTCACGCAGGTCAAAATCAGGCAAATGCCCGTTTGCATACAGATATTCGATATACCCTGCATGACCTGCGCCTGCGCCGAGAGAATGAACGTCATGCTGGATCATCACAGCGCTCATCATCAGGATATAGGATAAGCGCATGATAAACCCTGCCGCAAACAGCAGCAGCACAATATTTCTTGCAGAAAGTCTGTTGCCTGCGAGCAGATAGAAAAAGACAGCGGCGCACACGGCAAGTCCGCCGTTCATCAGCACTGGCGCAAACGCTGCGCTGCTTTCTCCTGTGGTATAAGAAGCAAAAGCAAACAGCACAGCGGTGATGACGCTTGACGCTATAATCAGCGCCATATGTAGGTTTCCTTTTTCGCCCCCATAAAAACGGCGTGCAAAAAACGCTGCGGCAAAGCCCAGCGCAAGGATACCGACGGAAATAAACAAAAGGTTGGAAAGCGTCACGCCGCCTGTCGACAGCACCAGCCCGATCAGGGAAACAAGCGCTGCCGAAAAGATCGGGTGACGATAGATCTGTTCAAAAAAACCCGAACACAGGGATCTTCTGATCCCTGTGCTGTCAGTGTTTGTATGGTTCATGATGATATGTTCCTTTATCAAAAAATAGTATGTATCAAAATCAGCCGATCACTTTTTGGTTTCGTGGTATTCCTTTTCGGTGTTCACGTTCCAGATATCGTGCTTGTCGGTGACGCCCTGTTTGATCGCCTGCGCCGCGCGGATGGCTGTCAGCATCGAGTGATCCATATTATTGTAGCGGTGCTGACCGTTTCTGCCGACACAATAGAGGTTTTCATAGCCGTCCAAAAACGATACTAACTTATCCATATACGCATAGGTATCAAAATACGCAGGATAGGCTTTTCTGATCTTCTCACGGTGGCTGTCCAGCACCTCGTCTGCACGGATCACGCCCATGCTTTCAAGTTCCTTTGTCGCAAGGGAAATGCACTCTTCGTCCGAAAGGTTCCAGAAATCATCGCCCTCTGCGCAGAAATATTCCAAGCCGATCCACACCGTTTTCTCAGGGTCTTTTACCATATACGGCGACCAGTTGTTGAAGATCTGTATCCTGCCCAGTTTGACGTTGGTTTCCTGAACATAGATCCAGCAGTCGGGAACGATGTTGCCAAGGGTCTTGATCTTCGTCTTGTTTTCCAGATCCAGACGGTTCACCAGCAGTCCCACCGTCACAAAGTCACGGTAAGGCAGTCCGTCTGCAATGTCCAAGATCTCTCTTTCGGGTACGTCTCCTGTCATGCCCATCACAAGATCTCTGACAGGCATGGACGAGATGAAGATATCGCCCTCTATCGTTTTTTCGCCGTCTTCGGTATCGCAGACAACAGAAACGACCCTGCCGTTTTTGCAGACGATGTTCTTGACACGACAGCCCTTTATCAGCTTTGCGCCCTTTTCGACCGCTTTGTCGGCGGCTAATTCCCAAAGCTGACCCGGACCGTATTTCGGGTACCAGAACTGCTCGATCAGAGAAGTTTCGACTTCTTTCTTTTTCTTTTTGCCGCCGAACATTTTGGAGAACATATCTTTCAGCACGGCACGGATCGAAAGTCCCTTGACACGCTGAGAGCCCCAGTCTGCGGAAATGTCACGGGGATGTCTGCCCCAGAGCTTTTCGGTATAGCCTTCAAAGAACATACTGTACAGTTTTTTGCCAAAGCGGTTGATATAGAAATTTTCCAGAGAGGTCTCAGGCTTTTTGAACATCGCCGCTTTCAGATAGCTGAAACCTGCGGCAATGGTCGTCAGAAAGCCCATGTTTTTGATTGTGGACGCCGACATGGTAACAGGATAGTCAAAGAAATGCTGACGGTAGTAAATTCTTGACACTCTGTCACGCACCAGCATGACAACATCCTCTGTTTCGGGATCGGGGCCGTTCGGTTCAAGGGGTTTTTCTCTGCCAAGCAGCTTATCGTCAAAAGCGTCCTTGCCCTGCAGCGGCATCAGTTCTTTCCACCAGTTCATGATCTCGTCGCTTTTTGAAAAGAAGCGGTGACCGCCGATATCCATACGGTTGCCGTGATAACGCACTGTCTGTGAGATACCTCCGATCACCTGAGTTTCTTCCAGCACAATGACCTCATACTCTTCCTG
>ONYV01000307.1 GCA_900322105.1 uncultured Eubacteriales bacterium
GTTGGCGAATATTGTTCCTTCTTTGTCAAGGGTACCTGATTATTGTAATCTCGTCAAGGAAAAGTACCTGGTACGAAGTCTCATTATTGCTTCAAGAGAGGTAATAGATGACGCAGCAGCTCTAAACGATAATGTTGAAAAGCTAATCGATTCTGCAGAGCAGAGAATATTCGACATCAGAGATGATAAGAATGTAAAAGGCCTTGAAAGGATTAATAATGTTATCCTTGAGACATTTGATCGTCTTGATCTTCTGAATTCTCCTGACAGTGATGCATATAAAGCACTTCCCACAGGAATATCAGATCTTGACCGGACAATCACAGGTCTGAACAGATCTGACCTTATACTGCTTGCCGCACGTCCTGGTATGGGAAAAACAAGTTTTGCTCTGAATATCGCCCGTCATGTAGCTGTAAAAGCAAAGAAGCGTGTAGCATTTTTCTCGCTTGAAATGTCAAAGGAACAGCTTGCTTCAAGACTGCTATCCACCGAAGGTCTTATCGAGGGAACAAAGCTCAGGACAGGCAAGCTTAGTGGTGATGAATGGACAAGACTGATTGAAGCCGGAGATATTCTCAGTAAAACTGAGATGTATCTTGATGATACCCCCGGAATAACCGTGCCTGAAATGAAAGCAAAGATACGCAGACTGAAGCACGTAGATCTTATTATCATAGATTATCTTCAGCTTATGTCTGCATCCAGAAGGATAGACAACCGAGTTCAGGAAATCTCGGAAATAACAAGAAATTTAAAGATAATGGCAAAGGAATTCAATATTCCTGTTATCACACTGTCACAGCTTTCCCGTGCCAGTGAACAGCGTTCCGAGCATAAGCCGCAGCTCTCTGACCTGAGAGATTCAGGTTCGATCGAGCAGGATGCGGATATCGTGCTGTTCCTTTACCGTGAAGATTATTACAGCAATACCGAAGGCGCAGACGAAAACGCCGACAAAAACAGCGGCGAATGCATCGTTGCCAAAAACCGACACGGAGAAACACGTTCTGTGCCGCTGCACTGGCAGGGTGAGTTTATGCGCTTTACCGGTGTGGTGCAGAATGATGGAAGATAAGCTGATCGAAACTGTCAGAAAATATGATATGCTGCAAGAGGGCAGCAACGTTCTGGTAGGATTGTCGGGCGGAGCGGATTCTGTGTCGCTGCTGCACGCTTTGTGTTCGCTGAGAGAACAAATGCGCCTGAAAGTCTATGCCTGTCACGTGCATCACGGACTCCGCGGAGCGGAAGCCGACAGGGACGAAGCGTTCTGCGCTGAGCTTTGCAGGAAATGGAACGTGCCGTATGAAGTCCTGCACTGTGATATCGCAAAGGAAGCCGAGAAACGAAAGATCGGTACGGAAGAGTGCGGCAGGGACGTGCGCTATGCGTTTTTTGAGAAGCTTGCAGAGCAATATGATGCAAAGATCGCCACTGCTCACACTGCGTCCGACAATGCTGAAACGATCCTCTTTCATTTAACAAGAGGATGCGGTCTGATAGGACTTTGCGGCATTCCGCCCGTGCGTGGGAAGATCATCCGTCCGCTGATCGAGATCAGCCGTCAGGAGATCGAGGACTACTGCCGCACACACGGTCTTTTGTATGTCACGGACAGTTCAAATCTTGGCAGGGATTACAGCCGCAACCGTATCCGTCTGGACGTTCTGCCGCCGCTGAAAGAGATCAACCCTTCTCTGGATCGCACTCTGACCCGTTTTTCCGAGAGGATGCGTCAGACAGAAGCGTATATCATACAGGAAGCAAAGAATGCGCTGAAAAGCGCAGAGGTCAGGGGCGGTTACGATGCAGGGAAGATGCGGCAGTGGCACGAAGTGGTGTTTTTTGCCGCTGTCAGAATTTTGTGTGAAGAATTTGCAGTGATTCCCGAAGCAAAGCATATTGAACTTATCAAAAAAATTGTGTATAATAGTGGTGCAGTCGATATCAGCGGTCGGGTGCGTGCTGTGATGACGCAGGGGATATTCCGTATCTGTGAAGTCAGGGACGCTGCGGCGGAATGTGAAGAATATCCGATCGGAACGGCTGAAAATATGTGTATAGCGCACAAAAAACTGACGTATCGGGTGATGAATATTGATGAATATCACGATGAGT
>ONYV01000062.1 GCA_900322105.1 uncultured Eubacteriales bacterium
CAATACCTCCGTCCGATCCGGATCGATAAAAGATACAATGCAAAGCGATATCGTAATATTTTATATGATATCAAAAAATGCCCCGAAACGCTTTGAAAACGCTTCGGGGCTAATTGTTTATTGAACTTTTATGCAAACGATTTTGCTTGTAAAAAGCAGTACGTTCATTCAGACTTATCAGATACCCATCCTTGCAGTCATTGCACTGAACATTTTGTCAGCAATGGCATTGGCTTCTTCGTGAGATGCGCCAACAGAAGTGACGTAGATCTTGATCTTCGGTTCGGTGCCGGAAGGTCTGACGATCACACTGCCGCCGTTTGTGAGAGAATACGACAGCACATTTGATTTCGGCAGGAAGATCTCTTTCTGCTCTCCTGTTACAAGGTTCTTGCTGTAGGAGTTGAGATAGTCCGCTAACTCGCAGACATCAGCGCCTGCAATACTCTTTGGCGGCTCATTGCGGAGGGATTCCATAATATCCGCCATCTTCTGCATTCCTGCTGCGCCGTCAAATTCATAGCTTTCCGTTCTGTTGAGGTAATGACCGTACTCGTTATAGATCGAGGTCATCACTTCGTCCAGACTCTTGCCCTGCTGACGATAATAAGCCGCCATTTCACAGATGAGCATAGAAGCAACGACTGCATCCTTATCACGGACATAAGTTCCTGCAAGATAGCCGTAGCTTTCTTCAAATCCGAATACGTATCTGTTTTCCTGCTGCTTTTCTTCCAACAGAAGGATCTGTTCACCGATATATTTGAAGCCTGTCAGCACGACTTTCAGATCACAGCCGAACTTTTCACAGATCCTGTCTACCAGCTTGCTGGTAACAACGGTTCTGACTGCAACAGGGTTCTCCGGAAGAGTGCCAAGGGCTTTGCGGCAAGACAGAATATAGTTGATGAGCATGATGCCTGTTTCGTTGCCTGTCATCAGACGGTAGCCGTCGGAGGTCTTGACAGCAATACCTACACGGTCACTGTCAGGGTCGGTGGCAAGCAGCAGATCAGCGCCCGTCTTTTTGCAAAGTTCCAGACCAAGGGCAAGGGCTTCTTTGACCTCCGGGTTCGGATAGGGGCAGGTGGTGAAGTTGCCGTCAGGCATTTCCTGCTCGGGAACGACGGTTACATCCTCCACACCGATCCTGTCAAGGATCTTTCTGACCAGCTTGTTGCCTGCGCCGTTGAGCGGAGTGTAAACGATCTTCAAGCCTGAGTTCTTGCAGATATCATGATTGACGATCTGCTCCTGCACTCTGTCAAGGTAAGTTTCATAGAGGCTGTCGTCGATCCACACGATCATGCCCTCACTGACAGCCTGATCGAAGTCAGCGACCTTGATATCGCCGTTGAAATAAGACACCTTCCGAATCTCATCATAAACAGCGTCTGCATGAACGTCTGTCATCTGGCATCCGTCACTGCCGTAGCACTTATAACCGTTATATTTTGCGGGATTATGGCTGGCAGTCACCATAATGCCTGCGCTGGTCTTCAGCTCTCTCACTGCAAAGGACACCACAGGCGTCGGCTGCAGTTCTCGGGAAAGATAGGCTTTGACGCCGTTGGCTGCAAGAACTCTTGCGGCTTCTCTGGCAAACAAGTCTGCCTTGATGCGTGAATCGTGAGAGATCGCAACAGACGGATGCTCATATTTTTTGTTCAGAAAATTTGCCAATCCCTGTGTTGCTTTTCTAACGGTATAGATATTCATTCTGTTGGTACCTGCGCCGATGATGCCTCTCAAGCCTGCCGTACCAAATTTCAGTTCACGATAGAAGCTCTCGTAAATGTCCTCGTCCTTTCCTTCCATCGCTTTCAAATCGCGGAGAAGATCTTCGTCCTCCGATGCATTTTCAAGCCAGAGCTGATACATTTCTTTCAAATCCATGATCATATCCCCCATTCCCAAAATTCAATCATTTACCGTTACCGTACGATTTATTTTATCATAACATAAATTTCCCGTTGTTTCAATATTTACTTTTCGTTTATGACAAAATATTTTCTTCAGTTCATAAAAAACATCTATTATCACAAGAATTCTTCAAAACACCATTCTGTTTTTGTGAAAACTTCTCAAAGAAAAAATGTCACATTTCACCGATATTTCCGCTATTTACACAGACAGGGTCTCTTTCTCTTCGTTTGAGCTTTTCACTTTACTCTGTATCATCTCCTATACATTTATATTTATATATAAAGCGTGGTCAGCAGTCTTTTACTGCCCTCTGACTTTGATATCAGGCTTTCTGAGCGTCATCAGGGCAAAATAGGCACTCTGTTTTGTCGAATTTTCAGAAAGAAATGGTTTTCATAGGAATTATGAATAGAATTCTAAGGAAAATATATTAAATTTGTACATATATTATGCTTGTATTCTGATCCGATTTACGTTACAATAGAAATTGTAGGATTTGTTCCAATTTTGCGAGGGGAGGATCCCTTTTTGAAAAGTGAAGATAAAATATTGTCGGATGCTGACAGTACCGCCGAAAACACCTATGCAGAAAATACTGCGGACACCTCTGCTTTGCCGACTGTCCCCGTCACCCCTGCTTCTGCGGTCTCTGTTAAAAAGAATAAACTATTCTATACACCCGTCATAATATCAGCCGTCATTGTTGCGTTCACATTGCTGTTTGTATGCTTCTGGGGTATCTTTATGAACCGGGACATCAAAACCACCTGGACGCTTCATTTCCACCTTGATCAGACAGAATGCGCTGCTTCTTATACGTTTGGTGCGGACAACTCTGTTCTGTTCCACAACGGCGGCTCGATCCGAAAAGGTGAGTATCGTATTGTACAGGACGAAAACGGCAAAGATATCATCTCAATGACCTTCCGTAATTTTTCCGATTTCGGTACGCCGAGCGTTACCTTCCGTCTTGCTTACCGTATCGGCGGCTCTGCGCTCACAGGCAGAAGCATCGAATGCACCGATCTGGACGGTATGATCTTTCCGCCCGATCAGCTTTCGGAGGAAAACAAGGACGCTGCAAAGCAGAAAAAGAACGCCGCTTCTTTTATGGAAGAAAACGGTATGCGCTATTATATCTTCTCCATGAGCGAAAACAAAGGCTATCAGACGCAGATGAAGCCGTTTGAAAACGCTTCCGCGGACAAGCAGCTTCTTGGCATCTGGCTGGAAAAGAATGAAGACGCCAATTATGACAACACCTTTGCATTCTATGAGGACGGTACGATCACCATCACCTACCGTGACAGGATCTATCGGGGCTGCTATACCGCTAAAGACGGCGAATGCACTTTCAATATTGCTCAGGTCGACGGCAGCTTCAGCGGCATTCCGATCCAATATCGTTTTGATGATGAAAAGCTGGTCATTACGATCAACGATGTTCCTGCTGTCTATGTCAGGACAGATAATGTAAATGCCTTTGACAACGGTATCCGATAAGCAAGGGAGCGATTCGCATGATGATATCCTGCCAAAACTGCGGACATTGGTATGACGATTCGTTTATGAATTGTCCGAAATGCAAAACACCTCAATTCTCGGCTGAGGAGAGTGAATCGTTCTATGTTCCTCCTCCGCCGCCTGAGATCTCTGCGATGGGCGAACATCTTTCTCATCATACTCTGACCCCTTCGGACAGCGGTCATGTGAATACTGCCGGTTTCACTGCCGCCGAAAACGGACAGGCATCCGATCCCGTTCAGATGCAGCACCGCAGCCTTCGCTCTGTGTCTGCGTCAGGAACGAAAAAATCAAAAGCGCCTGTTATCGCTTTGGTCACTGTATTGGTGATCCTCGTATTGGTCGTTACGGCGCTGATCGTTGGCGTTACTTCCCTTTTGCGCTTTATTTTCGGCGCTTTTGCCGAACAGCAGGAAAGCAGCGTTCAGGCTTCCTCCGTTTACATCACAGACGGATCCGATACTTTCGCTGCCGATCTCTTTGTTTGACACACTATTCTGCCATCACATCCTAATCGTAGGATCTGATCATATATTAACTTAGCATTTCCGAAAATCAAAAAGGAGTGATCTCTTATGTTAAATGAATTCTGGAGTACACTGAAAAGCGGTACAGATATCAGAGGCGTTGCCGTTGAGGGCGCAGGTCATGAAGTAAACCTGACTGATGACACCGTCAAAGCCATCGTAAACGGTTTCATTCTCTGGCTCTCTAAGAAAACAGGAAAGACAGGTTCTGAAATGAAGATCTCTGTCGGACGTGATTCCCGTATCTCAGGTCCGAGGATCTCCGCTTTGGTAAAAGGCGAGCTGCTCAGAACAGGCGTTTTTGTTGTGGACTGCGACCTTTGCTCTACACCTGCAATGTTTATGACGACCGTAGAGCTTGCTTGTGACGGTGCTGTTCAGATCACTGCAAGTCACCATCCCTTTGACAGAAACGGTTTGAAATTCTTTACACGTGAAGGCGGTCTTGAAGGTGATGCCATCACCGCTATCCTTGAATATGCGCAAAAAGGCGACAAGCTGCCGCCCGCTGTCGGCGGTCACATTGTCGAAAACGAATATATGAGCTACTATGCAGGTAATCTGCGTGAATTTATCAAAGAGCAGGTCAACGACAAAAACGATTATCATCATCCCCTCAAGGGCTTTAAGATCGTTGTTGACGCAGGCAACGGCGTAGGCGGTTTCTATGCTGCGGATGTTCTCGAAGCGCTTGGCGCAGATGTCAGAGGAAGTCAGTTCCTTGAGCCTGACGGTATGTTCCCGAACCATGTGCCAAATCCCGAAGATCCTGCGGCAATGAATGCGATCAGCACTGCTGTAAAGGCTTGCGGAGCTGATCTTGGCGTGATCTTTGATACCGATGTTGACCGCTGCGGCGCTGTCGATGCGCAGGGCAACGAGATCAACCGCAACCGTCTGGTAGCGCTTGCCGCCGCTATCGCTCTGGAAGGTTATCACGATGCTCTTGTTGTAACAGACTCCATCACCTCTGACGGTTTGAAGGAATTTATCGAAAAGAAGTTAGGCGGAAAGCACCTGCGCTTTAAGCGCGGCTACAAGAATGTGATCGATGAGGCGATCCGTCAGAATGAAAACGGCGTTTGCTGTCCTCTGGCGATCGAAACCTCCGGTCATGCGGCAATGAAAGAAAACTACTTCCTGGATGACGGCGCTTATCTGATCACAAAGATCATTATCAAAGCGGCTCAGCTCAGAATGGAAGGCAAGACCCTCGATTCTCTGATCGAAGATCTCAGAGAGCCTGTCGAAACGAAAGAGATCCGTATCCGCATTACCGAAAAGGATTTCCGCAAATATGGCGAAAAAGTCATTGCTGATCTGACTTCCTATGCTGCAAAGCAGAAAGACTTTATCGTTGCGGATGACAATCACGAAGGTATCCGTGTATCTTTTGATAAGAAAAACGGCGACGGCTGGTTCCTGCTGCGCCTGAGTGTTCACGATCCCATCATGCCGCTGAACATTGAAAGCGACAGCAAGGGCGGCGTTGAGAAGATCTACGAAAAACTCAGACCCTTCCTTGAAAAGTGCGAAGGTCTTGATACATATAAAAGCACTGATGTTAAGACCGAGAAAAAAGCAGAAGCTCCCAAGGCAGAGGCAAAAGCTGAAAAAGCCGATGCTCCTAAAGCAGAAGTGAAGGCTGAAAAGGTCGAAGCTCCCAAGGCAGAAGTGAAGGCTGAGAAGGTCGAAGCTCCCAAGGCAGAAGCAAAGGCTGAGAAGGTCGAAGCTCCCAAGGCAGAAGCAAAGACTGAGAAGGTCGAAGCTCCCAAAGCAGAAGCAAAGGCTGAAAAGGTCGAAGCTCCCAAAGCAGAAGTGAAGGCTGAAAAGGTCGAAGCTCCCAAGGCGAAACCAAAGGCTGAGAAGGCAGCTAAAAAGCCAGCAGCTAAAAAGACCTCCACAAAGAAAAGCACAAAGAAAAAGAAATAATTGAACTTTCACCCCTTTCGGCTGATCTTTGCAGAAAGGGGTTTTTTGTTGCTCTTACTCAGAAGATCATGTTATTCTTTCTCGATGCAGGTACTTGCAACAATGCACCGGAATGTACTATAATATAACTATACTTCCTCGGGAATTCGGAAGTTTCCGAGGAAGTCTGCTAATGATCGGCAGGCTTTGCGCATCTGTTGATCCTATCACAGCTTGTATGTTTCATGGTTATATCACGATTTACGATATGGAGGATATCTGAATGAATGTTTTAATTATCGAAGATGAGGTCGGTCTTGCAGAAGCAGTCGCCGCCATACTCAGAAGTGAACGATATCAAACAGACATTGCAAACGATGGTCAAACAGGACTGAAAATGGCGCTGACAGGTGAGTATGATTGTATTTTGCTGGATATCATGCTGCCCGGTATGAACGGTCTGGATGTGCTGTCATATCTCAGAGTCAAAGAGATCGAAACGCCTGTTTTGCTGCTGACAGCCCGCTCTGAAACAGACGACAAGATCAAGGGATTGGACTGCGGTGCAGACGACTATCTTACAAAGCCGTTTTCTATGGGAGAATTGCTGGCAAGGATTCGTGCGATGACGCGCAGGAGAGGCATTGTTCAGGATATCAATCCGAAATACGGTGATATCACGCTTGATCTGAAAAAAGGTGAGATCATCTGCGGAAACAGTTCTGTTGCTTTGGGAAGTCAGATCACCACAAAAGAACAGTTCGTCAGTAAGATATGGGGAAGCAATGACGAAAGTGAATACAATAATGTAGAGGTCTATATCTCATTTCTGCGGAAAAAACTGAATATGCTGCGTTCCTCTGTTCAGATCAAAACAAGAAGAGGGATCGGTTACTGTCTGGATGGTGCAAAATGATATCACGACTCAGACTTAAGATCATTATTGTCATCACGATCATTCTGACGCTTGCTGTGTTTGGAATCATGATCTCGATCAACATGGTCGAAAAAGCAAGCAACCGAACACAGATCGAAGCAAGGATCCAAAGGATCGCCTCACTGGATGGCTTTTTGCCGACAGATTATCAGAATTACAATCCTTTAGACGACGATCAATCAGGATTCAGTGACTGCTTTTCGATCCAGATCGACTATCTCTATCAGATCAGAAAAATCGTCCTGACAAGAGATATCACCGTCGATCAGAACGACATGATCGAATATGCTAATCAGGCGCTCGCTTCAGGCAGTTCCTTCGGAGAAATGGGACATTATGCATTTTATATCCAACCGAAGTATTACGGCTCTGTGATCGTTTTTATGGACATCCATTCCTATCAGCAAGCGCAGAAAAACCTGTTGTTTACCACTTCCCTGATCGGTCTGCTGACGATCATTCTCTTTTTCTTCCTGACAGTCGCCCTCGCCTTCTGGCTGGTCAAACCTGTCAAGATCAGTTTTGAGAATCAGAAGCGGTTTGTTTCCAATGCCAGTCATGAGCTGAAAACGCCGCTTGCGGTCATCAGCGCAAATGTGGATGTGCTTGAGAATGAAACAGGCGAAAACAAATGGCTGCAGTATATCCGTACCGAAACCGTCAGAATGAACGAGTTGGTCAACGAATTGCTGTGCCTTGCCCGACTGGAAGATAAAAGCGGACATCCGCTGATGATCTCGGAATTCAATCTCTCAGATGTATTTTTGCAGACAACATTGCCATTTGAAAGCAAGGTCTTTGAAATGGGAAAAACACTGGATGTTGACGCTCAGCCCGATCTGATGTACAGGGGTGACGAGAGCATGATCAAACACATTATTACCATCCTTTTGGACAATGCCGTCAAGTATTCAGACAAAAACGGAACGATCAGCGCTGCTCTCTATTTACATAACAACAAAAAGATCATTGAAGTCTATAATACAGGAGAGGGTGTGCCGAAAGACAAGCTCCAGAAGATCTTTGAACGTTTCTACCGTCAGGACGAAGCACGAAACAGCAAAAACGGCGGTTATGGCTTAGGACTTGCCATTGCAAAAACCGGTGTGGAAGCAATGGGCGGCAAGATCACCGCAACAGGAGAATACGGAAAATGGATCAAATTCACCGTTGTGTTGTGAGTATGTAAGCAAGCCGAAAAGTCACTTTGATATTTTGAAAGCCGATATTCAATAGACTTCCTCGGAAACATATAAAAAAGCAGTTGTCCCGAATGGTGATTTCCTTGGACAACTGCTTTTATTATTTCTGTTATTGTCTGTCGTTACGGTCGTTTGAAGATCGGTTCGGATATCGTGTTCGCGGATGCTGAGCGTTCGGGCTCTTGAATGTCTGCTCTTTTCGTTCCGTCGTGTTTGACCGACGCTCTGATGCGGAAGACGGCTGCTTGAGAGAGGATATACGCTGTTTTTTGGGTGTTGCGTAAGCATATACGATCGTATCGTCACCGCTGTCGCTGCTCGAAGCGGCGCTGCTTGCCGCAAGCGCTTTCCGTTTTTTGCGCTCGGCAAGGAACTGCGCTCTTTTGCGCCTTCTGCTGTGCTTTTCTGAAACGAGGATATAAAAACTGAACAGAACAATGATCGCCAGATCTACGATCAGGATCGCGATCAGGATCAGCGTATAGATCCCTGAAAAACCCTGATTCTCAAGTTCTTCCTGTTTTTCTTCCAGCAAGCCAAGATCCTTGTACGGCGGCAAATTCTTGATATTTTCACTCTGCATCTTTTTCCGCTGTGCAAATTCATCGACATACAGACTGTTTTCACTGAACAGAGTCAGCTCAGGTACTCCTGTGAAAGCATATTCATTGATGTTTGTCGGATTCTTATAAAATACGATCTCCTGCAAATGCTTGCAGTCCGAAAAAGCATACATGACTAATTCCGTATCTCCGTTGAACTCTGCGCGAGTCAGGTTGATACAATTGCCAAACGCATCATAGGAGATCTCCTTGAGCGTTTCAGGGAAGATCATCCGACCTAACGAGTAGCACTCAAAAAACGCCATATCCGCTATTTTTCGCACGCCGTTTTGCAGCTTGACGTTTTTGAGCTGATCGCAGAAATAGAAAGCGCCTATCCCGATGGTCTCGACCTTTGCAGGGATCGTGATGGATGTCAGCGAAGTACATTCCGAAAAGATATACTCGGACAGCTCAGACAACTTACCGGGGATCGTGATATTATTCAGTTCCGTACATTTTGCAAAAGCATACGCACCGATCTCCGTCACAGAGTCGGGAATATTGACTGTGTTGAGCTTCATGCAATTTTTGAAAGCGCAGTTTCCGATCTTTGTCACGCTTTTCGGCAGGAGGATCGTTTCGATCTCGTTATTCCCTGCAAAGGCATAGTTTTGATCAGAACACCGTCTGCGATCGTAACGTATTCGTCTTTCTGTCCCCTGATCCATTCTGTTCCTTCAAAGACATATCCTCCCATACGATGGATCGTGTTCGGGATGCTGATGTTTTTAAGGGAAGAACAGTTGAAAAATGCATATTTATCCAGTGTGATGACGCTGTTGGGAAGTTCAATGGATCTGAGCAGTGTACATCCCGAAAACGCCGATTCACCGATCTCCATCACGCCCTCATAGATCACAAGCGTTTCTAACGAAGTACAGTTCATAAACGCACAATTTCCGATCGTTTCTACGCTTCCGTTGATCTCGACCTTTTTCAGTGACTGGCAGTTTGCAAATGCATTGCACTCGATATGCTCGATCGAGCTTGGTATCTCCAGTTCTTTCACCGTTTTATTCATCATAAAAGCTGCAGTGCCTACCTGCGTCACTTTATATTTATCGACCATTGTCGGCAGCGACACGTAAAGACTTTTTCCGTTGTACTGCGTGATCTCTACACTTTTTCCGTCTTCTAACAGCGTGAACACAAAATCGCCGCTGTCAATGATCTTTGCCGCCTGCGCCTGCACCGTTGGAAAAATGATAAACACAGCAAGCATGGTTATCAGACACAGCAGCCCGCACACAAACCGTTTGACAAATGTCTTTTTGTGATTATAGACTATCATTCTATCTGCTCTCTTTCTACATAATGATCATTTTTTCGCTATGTTTCATCATACCATACTCCTGCTGTTTTTTCAATACCGTATTCTCTTTTCTCGTGGAAATCCCTTTTGTCGGGCGGTTACATCGGGGGAGACCCTTCCTGAATATATATAATATAAAAAAGCGCAGACGCAGGTATCTGTCGGCGATACAGGGTCTTACGCTTTGCTGTTCTACAATTTGCTCATAACGTCAATAGACTCTCGGAAACTTCCGAAGCACCGTCTTACTTGTC
>ONYV01000183.1 GCA_900322105.1 uncultured Eubacteriales bacterium
TCTTGTCAAGGGCTATAAAATTCCCGAACCTGCCTGCGCTTACACCGTGATCGGCAGCATGACAGACTGGGCTGACGATATCGTGATGTATGACTCTGGACTTGGTGTCTATTGTGCTGAATTCACTGTTCCTGCAGGCACACATCAGTTCAAGGTTCGCAAGGACAAGGCATGGGATCTCTCATGGGGCGCTTATGAAGCAGACTATGACAGAACTCAGAACAGCCAGACCAACATTGAATTTACAGTCGACAAGGAAACTACTGTTACGGTTCTCTTCGACACAACAGGCGAAGATCTTGAGCTGTGGCCTGTCAGCTACTCTCTTGACGGTGGCGACATGATCTACACAGGCAAGCCCGGCGAAGAGCCTCAGCCTTCTAAGCCTTCCACGGACGATACCTCTAAGGACGACACTTCCAAGGATGATACTTCTAAGGACGACACTTCTAAGGATCAGACTTCTCAGCCTTCACAGGCTCCTCAGACCTCTACAGTAACCGAGCCTTCCGAGAACGTAAAGACAGGTGACGGCGCTAACATGGCGATCCTCTTCACCATCCTTGTTCTCTCAGGCGCTGCTGTTACATTTGCAGTTGTCAAGAAGTCCAAGAAGAGCGAGTAATTCTTTCAAAACTGACATTCAGGCAAAAGTAACGTAAAGTTTACTGACTTTACATTGAAAACTCCCCAAAACTCCGTGTTTTGGGGAGTTATTTTTTGACTAATCGCAGAAATTATGGAAATTGCTGTATTTTATTGTAAGATTTTTTGAAATATGATATAATGTCATACGGCTAAAAAGAAATAAAAGAGGGATTCCCATGGATACAAGAGAAAATTTGAGAAACGTTGCGATCATTGCCCATGTTGACCACGGCAAGACGACTTTGGTTGACCAACTGCTGCGCCAGAGCGGTATTTTCAGAGATAACGAAGCCGTTGCTGAAAGAGTGATGGACTCGGGCGATCTGGAAAGAGAAAGAGGTATTACGATCCTTTCCAAAAACACCGCCGTGATGTATCGGGACACGAAGATCAACATTGTCGACACTCCGGGACACGCAGATTTCGGCGGCGAAGTGGAGCGTATATTGATGATGGTAGACGGCGTGCTGCTGCTGGTAGATGCTTTTGAAGGGTGTATGCCGCAGACACGCTTTGTGCTGAAAAAAGCCCTCGGTCTGGGCAAAAAACCGCTAGTGGTCGTCAATAAGATCGACCGCCCCGGCGCAAGACCCGAAGAAGTCGTTGACGAAGTGCTGGACTTGTTCATCGAACTGGGCGCTGACGAAGATCAGCTCGATTTCCCTGTGGTGTATGCATCCGCCCGTGACGGCTATGCATCTTTAGACCCACACCAGACAGGAACAGATATGAAACCGCTGTTTGAAAAAATACTGGAAGAGATCCCTGCGCCCAAAGGCGACAAGGAAGGTCCTTTACAGCTGTTGTTCTCGAATGTTGACTATGATGAATATGTCGGCAGGATTGGTATCGGCAGAGTCGAAAGAGGAAGCTGCAAAGTCGGACAGAACATCACCCTTTGCCACAATGACGGCAGCCGTAAAAATGCTAAGATCACAAAGCTCTATCAGTTTGAAGGGCTGAAAAGAGTTGAAGCGGAAAGCGCAGAGCTTGGCGATATCGTGGCAGTTTCGGGTATTGCAGACCTGAACATCGGCGAGACCGCCTGCGACCCCGACCATCCGGAGCCGCTGCCCTTTGTCAAGATCGACGAACCAACGGTGTCCATGCTGTTCATGGTCAACAACAGTCCTTTTGCAGGACGTGAGGGTAAATATGTCACATCACGCAATATCCGTGAAAGACTTTTCAAAGAAGTAGAAACGAATGTCGCTATGCGTGTGGAAGAAACAGATTCCGCCGATACTTTCAAGGTGTCGGGCAGAGGTGAACTGCATCTCTCCATCCTGATCGAGACCATGCGCCGCCAGAATTTCGAGTTTCAGGTATCACGTCCGAAAGTCATCATGAAGGAGATCGACGGCAAATTGCAGGAGCCGATGGAGCTTCTGATGATCGAAGTACCCGACAGTTATGTCGGCGTGATCATGGAAAAGTTAGGTCCCCGAAAGGCAGAACTGCTGAACATGGGTACGAGAGAATCGGGCGTGACGCATATCGAGTTCAGGATCCCTGCCCGCGGTCTGATGGGCTATCGTTCAGAATTCGTGACCGATACCAACGGCAACGGCATCATGAACCATATTTTTGACGGATATGAAGAATATAAGGGTGAGATACAGTCCCGTCTGCAAGGCTCTCTGATCGTATATGAAACAGGCGAAACCACGGCTTACGGCTTGTTTGCCGCGCAGGACAGAGGACGTTTGTTCATCGGTCCCGGTGTTGAAGTGTACGAAGGCATGGTGATCGGCGCTAACCCGAAAAATGAAGATATGGTCGTAAACGTCTGCAAGAAAAAGCATCTGACCAATACCCGTGCCTCAGGTTCGGACGATGCGCTGAAACTGACACCGCCGACGATTCTCAGTCTTGAACAGTCGCTGGAGTTCATCAATGATGATGAACTGGTAGAGGTAACACCTCGTTCCATCCGCATGAGAAAAATGATCCTCAATAAGGAACAGCGTCTGAAAGCTCAGAGCAGAGGTAACGCCTGATGCAGTATGTTATCCTTGATCTGGAATGGAACAACGGCTTTAGCGCCAAATTGCAGGGCTATATCAATGAGATCATCGAGATCGGCGCGATCAAGCTGGACGAGGAAATGAATATCATCGGACAGTTTTCCATCTTTGTGCGCCCTGATATCACGCACCGCTTGAAAAACAGAGTCAAAGAGCTGACTCAGATCACAAACGAAGATCTGAAGCGTGGAACGTCCTTTACTTATGCTGTCAGCAAGTTCAAAAAGTTTACCCAAGGGTGCGTCATCATGAGCTGGAGCAAAAGCGACCTTGTGACGCTGGAATCCAACTGTCAGTATTACTATGGTTCTGAAACGATACCGTTTTTGAAGTATTATGCCGATGTGCAGGAATACTGTCAAAAGGCGATCGCACCGCAGGAGAAAAACCAGATGGCGCTGCAAGTCGCTGCCGAAAAGCTGAATATTGATATGGATGATATCCCGCTGCATCGGGCAGTAGGGGACAGCCTGCTGACGTCAAGGGTGCTGAAAGCCGTTTTTGACCCCGAAAAGTTCCGTGAATATATCTGCGAAGTCGACGAGGAATTTTATCGCCGCCTGAATTTCCACACGACTTATCTTTGCAATCTCGACAATCCTTTGGTGGATCCGTCACAGATGATCTTTTCCTGCCCTGCGTGTCGGAAAGACTGTGTTTTGATGACAGAGTGGAAAGTAAAGAGTAAGGCGTTCATTGCAGATTTTCAATGTCCCGAATGTAAAAAGACCTATCGTGGAAGGGTGCAGTTCAAGCTCTGTTACGACGGTGTGAAGGTGCAGAAAAAACTATCGGATATGCCGAGTGTGAAGGAACAGGAAGCGGAAAA
>ONYV01000095.1 GCA_900322105.1 uncultured Eubacteriales bacterium
CTATGTATCTATGGAGGACATTGTGGAGAATAACGAACAGATCAAGCAAACACAAAAGCCTGTGGAATTTGGCTGGATGATCCCGACAGGATTCGGCATTTCGTGCGCCCTGCTGCTGGCAGGGATCATTCTGCTGCTTTTGCGGGGCTTTCACGATATGGAAAACGGATGGACTTTCAGCATCGGCGCCGATCTCTTTTGTATGGCGGTCAGCGTGATGTTGTCCTTTAGCTGTACGCTCAACTATAAACAACGCAGCGAGCATATCCGTGTGTTCGTTTTGCTGCTGACGGTGAGTGCGCTGTCACTGTTTTTAGACGAATCTGTATGGCTGATGCAGGGAAATGCGTCTTTGCACGGGCTGAACTTAGTGGTCAACGTGCTGCATTTTATGATCGGCATCGTGCTGGTCTACCTGTTCTGGCAATACATCCGCCGTGTGCTGAAAATGGAAAACAGCCTGATGGAAGCGGCAGACGGCATATTGAATCTGCTGCTGATCCCGTCCTTGCTGCTGTGCGCTGTGAACCTTCTCTTTCCGCTGTATTTTACGATTGATGCAAACGGCTTTTGCGCACGTACCGACAAATGGTACATCAGTCAGATCTATCTGTACTTTGCGCTGCTCATCATCATTTTAGAGCTGCTGATGTCGCAGGCGCCGAAACGTGACAGACTGGTCGCCGTTTCGTTTATTGCGATACCTGTCCTCAATCAGGTGCTGACGGGGATGCAGTTCGGCGTTTCAACGCTGTACGCTTCCATGTTAGTGTCGATCGTGCTGATCTACGGCGTGCTGTTTGCCGACCGTGAAAAGCAGATATCCGCGACGGAAACGGAGCTTGGCGTTGCCACACGCATTCAGGCGGATATGCTGCCGAGAAACTTCCCGTTCTGCCCCGAACGAAAGGAATTTGATCTTTATGCCTCGATGGATCCTGCAAAGGAAGTCGGCGGCGACTTTTACGATTTCTTTATGGTAGACGACGATCATTTAGCGCTGGTGATGGCGGATGTGTCGGGCAAGGGCGTTCCTGCGGCGCTGTTTATGATGTCGTCAAAGATCCTCATCAAAAACAGCGTGATGACAGGACAGTCACCCGGAAAAGTGCTTCGTGCGGTGAATAACCAGATCTGCGAGAATAACAGAGAGGAAATGTTTGTCACGGTGTGGCTCGGTATCCTGGAGCTTTCCAGCGGCAAGCTGGTCAGCGCCAACGCAGGACACGAGTATCCTGTGCTGAAAACGCCGCAGGGAGACTTTGAACTGCAAAGAAGCAAGCACAGCTTTGTGCTGGGCGGTATGCCGGGGATCAAGTACCGTGAAAGCGAGATCGTGCTGGAAAAAGGCTCGAAACTGTTTTTATATACGGACGGCGTACCCGAAGCGGAAGACAAGAACGAAACGCAATACGGCTATGACCGCTTTTTGGAAGCGCTCAACGGCGCAAAGGACGGCACGCCGCAGGAACTGTTGACGGCGGTGACAAAAAGCGTCGGAGACTTTGTGCAGGATCATGTACAGTTTGACGACCTGACCATGCTTTGCATACATTATATGGGCAACGAGGAGGAGAAGACCGATGAAAGAACTGACAGTTGATGCGGCAGTGGAAAATATCGAAGTCGTGACGAAGTTCATCAATAAGGAACTGGAAAAGCTGCACTGCCCTGTTAAGGCGCAGACACAGATCGCCATTGCAATCGACGAGCTTTTCGGCAACATCGCGCGCTATGCCTATTCGCCCGAGATCGGAAAAGCAACGGTGCGTTTTTCGATTGAAGAAGACCCCTTGGCGGTGACCATTACCTTTATTGACAACGGCGTACCCTTTGATCCGCTGCAGCGCGCAGAACCCGATACCCATGCGGCATTACAGGACAGACCGATTGGCGGACTGGGCATTTTCCTTGTCAAAAAGACCATGAATATGGTCGAATATTCCTACGAAAACGGACAGAACATCCTGACGATCAAAAAACAGCTTGGATAAAGGAAAGCGTACCGATCCATACATACCGTATATTCCCATGGGCGGCACTGCCGTACAGACGGCGTTTCAGTACCATGGAGTGTAATATTATTTTTTATCTTTACAAAAGGAGCGTTTTACATGAATCTTAAAAGGAAAACAACAGGTTCTGTCATGACGGTAACGGTCAGCGGCAGAGTCGACACCGCAACAGCGCCTGAATTTGAAAGCGGCATCAAGCCGTTTATCGGAGATGTGAATGAACTGATCCTCGATTTTGCAGATGTCAACTATGTTTCTTCCGCAGGTCTGCGTGTGCTGCTTTCTCTGCATAAGCTCATGATGCCAAAGGGCGGCATGAAGCTCATCAACGTAAACGAAGAAGTCTGCGATGTTTTTGAAGTCACAGGCTTTGATGAAATTCTGACTTATAATGAATAACAGGTGAATCTCTATGAATATTTTGGAAATGCTCAAACAGTACACGGAAGAAAACCCGAATGCCGCCATCCTCTTTGATGAAGCGCATTCCAAAGGCATTACCTATGCGCAGCTTGACGAACTCAGCGGCAAGGTGTATGCATATCTGACCTCTCTGGGGATCGGCAAAGAGGACTTTGTCCTCATCAACCTGCCCCGTGGTATCATGCCCATCATTGCGATGATCGGCGTCTGGAAGAGCGGCGCAGCGTGGGCGCTGGTAGAAGATACCTATGCGCCGGATCGTATCGCCTTCATCCGTAAAGACTGCGGCTGCAAGGCGGAGCTTTCCGCTGCCAACTGGGAAGACATCATGAACATGGAAGCAAAAAGCGGCTTTGTCACCGCTGACGACCATGACGCAGCCTATGCGATCTATACGTCAGGCACCACAGGCAACCCCAAGGGCGTACTGCATGAGTACGGCAACCTGACGCGCGCGATCGACTCCATCGCCATCAACGGCGGCTGTCCTTTCAACAGCAAGGACAGGATCGCACTCTTAGCGCCGATGAACTTTGTAGCGTCCGTTATCGTGATCTTAAAGGCGCTGAGCGTTTACTGCGGCAAGACCTTTGTCGTCAGCTATGCAACGATCAAGAATCCTATGGCGCTCAAGATGTTCTTCTTTGAAAAGCGCATCACCATCACCTTCCTTACCCCGTCCTATGTCCGTATGCTCGGCAGCCATACAGGTCCTTTCCTGCGTATGCTGTTTGTGGGAAGTGAGCCTGCCAATAACGTTTATACCGACAGCTTAGAGCTGATCAATATTTATGCAGCGTCCGAAAGCGGATTTGCTGTTGGCGTGTTCCAAATCGACAAATCTTACGAGACCTGCCCGATCGGCAAGCCTGAGATCGAATGCAAGATCACCCTGCTGACAGAAGACGGCACAGAAGCACCCGACGGCGAGATCGGTGAGCTTTGCTTTGAAAATCCCTATGTAAGAGGATATATGAACCTGCCCGAAGAAACCGAAAAAGCGTTCCAAAACGGCATCTATCACACAGGCGACCTGGCACGCAGGGACGAAAACGGCAACTATGTCCTGTTGGGACGTTCGGGCGATATGATCAAGATCAACGGCAACCGTATCGAGCCTGCGGAGATCGAAGCGTCCGTCAAGCAGGTGCTGGGCATCGACTGGGCAGCGGCAAGAGGCTTTGAAGAGGGCGGCAAGAGCTACCTTTGCGCCTACTACACCGCAGATATCGAAGTTGACTCCGCAAAAATGCGTGAAGAGCTTTCCAAGCGTCTGCCGTATTATATGATCCCTGCTTATTATCTGAAAATAGACAAAGTACCCCTCAAGCCGAACGGCAAGATGGACAGAAAAGCTCTGCCGAAACCCGACGCCTCCGACTTCAAGACCGACTACGCAGCGCCTGAAACAGAAACGCAGAAGAAGCTGTGTGACGCAATGGCAAAGGTGCTGAAAGTCGATCAGATCGGCATCAATGACGACTTCTATGAGCTGGGCGGCGACTCTCTCGGCTCGATCCGCGTCATCACCGAAAGCGACCTTCCGGGACTCAACGCCAGCGAGATCTTCCGCGGCAGAACGCCGAAGAAGATCGCAGAGATGTATGAAGAGAAGCACGCAAACGACGACGGCGAAGCGCCCGAGCTGAAAAACGCCCGTGCGATGAAGATCGACCATCCGCTGACGGTAGAACAGCTCTATATGGTAGACTATCAGCTCTATACGCCGAAATCCACCATGTATAATCTGTTCACCATGATGAAGGTGGACAAGGAAATGTTTGATATGCAGAAGATGACAGAAGCGCTGCACACAGCGATCCGCAGCCATCCTGCCCTGCTCACCACCTTCCACTTCAACGATGACGGCGAAGTCATCCAGCGCTATACGCCCGATGTGCTGCGTGATATCTATGTGGAAAAGATCAGCGAATTTGAATTTAATAATATCAAAGACAATCTGGTGCAGCCCTTCAAGATCATCGGCGGCTGTCTGTATCGCTGCCGTGTGTTTGAAACAGAGAAGAACGGCTATATCTTCTTTGACGTTCACCACACCCTCTTTGACGGCACATCCCTCAAGGTATTCATGCAGAATGTCGGAAAAGCCTATATGGGAATGCAGCCCGAGCCTGATCTGTATTATCTCATCCTCCAGAACCGCGAGGACGATGTCAAGACCGATTTCTATGAGGAGAGCCGCAAATATTTCGAGGAGAAATTCGAGGGCGTGAAGTGGTCAAACTATCCCACACCCGATCACGAATCCCGTAAAAACGAAATGGGCGAGCTGTGCGCACCCATCGGCATTGAACAGCCGCAGATGAAAGCAGTTGAGCGTCACTACCGCATCAGCCGCAACGAATTTTTCATCACCGTGCTGGCGCTGGCGATCTCCATCTATAATAAAGAGGATAACATCAAGCTGTCATGGATCTATAACGGCAGAGAGGACACCCTTGCAATGAATTCTGTCGGACTGCTGTTCCGTGACCTGCCCATTGGCGTTCGCCTGAAAGATAAAATGACCCTGCGTGAACTGTTTGCCGACATTCACGATCAGGTACAAAAGGGCATTGAGCATAGCTGCTATCCATACGTGGATATTCACAATCAGGCAGGCGACCAAGTGACGGCATATCTGCTGTATCAGCAGGATATCCGTGATATGGGCGGTACAGACGGCATGAATATCGAAACCGTGGATATCCGTCAGAATCAGGCAGCGTCCCAGACAATCCTTGATATGGAGATTCTGGACGGTAAAGACGGTCTTGCGCTGATGATGGACTACACCGCCAGCGTATATGACGACGAAAGCATGGATCACTTCAAAGATATCTTCATCCGTGTGGCGCAGGGACTTGTAACGCACAATTCTCAGAGTGATGTCACCATCGGTGAACTGCGTGAGAAATACAGCGACAAAATGACCTTCTTTGATTTCATTGCAGGCATTTTCAGCAGGAAGAAATGAGTATGGAACATCAGATAGAAAAACAGCGTGAGGTTTTCAGCCGTTACGGTGAAAACCACGCTGTCACAGGTGACTATGACAAAACGCTTGCCGTCAAATGCCGCAACGGTACTTTTGTCGGCAAACGGCAGGACAGTGTGCTTTGCTTCAAGGGCGTTCCCTTTGCAAAGCCGCCTGTTGCCGAACTGCGCTGGAAAGCGCCGC
>ONYV01000237.1 GCA_900322105.1 uncultured Eubacteriales bacterium
AGTTCCGAACAGCGATATAGAGCCCGACGTTTCAGCCTTGGAATCTCAAAGAGCCGCCGAGGCTGAAGAACTCAGACAAGCAGTGGATGGAACACCTATGTATGAGGACGCCATCAAAAAGGGACTCATCACTTCCGACGCGCCTAAGCTGACATACACCGATATCAAGGCAATCGCAGAAGAAGTCACAAACGATCCAAACTTGTCAGAAGAACAATACTATGACAGCTTGATCGAAAAAGTGTATGGTATACAATTTTATCCCGACAGAAACTTTTCGGGAATGAATTCAGGGAGCAAGCTATACTACTGGCCTGATGCGAATACGGAAGAGGAACGCAGAGAATGTATCATCATCAAGCATATCGGCAGTGCTTTTACCGTTACCTATGAAGTATATGACGACGATGACAACCTGCTTCGCAGTGAATCGATCTATCCTAAAGGCGAACCGACTGAGTATGAGGTTTCGCAAGTATCTTATGACCCGAACGAAATATACACAGGCGAAGACGTTCTGATACCCGAAGAACAGCGTTCTGACAGACTGACAAAAACCGCTAAGGCTCAGTTAGAAGCATTAGAGGAGCTGGAAAGAAACGGCAATGAATACGGTGAATTTGTCTATCAGAAAAGGGTATTGCAGGGAATTGCTAAGCCGAATATGAGAAAGATCACCGTTGAGGAAATAAAATCCCTGATCCGGAACACAGAATCAGAAGTCGACACAATGATACAGGGAAAAACAAGAAAAGAAGCACTGACGGCATGGGTCGAAAAGATGGTTTCTGAAATTCAAAAGATACAGTATTTCTCTGATGCGTATATCTGGCAGGACCCGACATACATCTACTGGCCGGATGCTGATACACTAAAAGAAAGACATCAGGACATCTTTGTAGACGGCAATGCAGGAGAGATCTATGTGTGTACTTATGACGATGATAACAAAATGATCTCTCAGGAGATCCTGTTTAGTCTGAAAGACAAACTCAATGCGGTGCAGGCAGAAAGCTGAAACGTAACCGTCAGACGGTCAGCGGAAATATCGCCTCGCCCGACACGTATAAAAACGTCCGTTATTCCCGAATGTGGGAGTAACGGACATTTTGTTAGTCGTTTTATTTTGTGATGCTGGAACGGATGATCTTCTTGGAAGAAGTCTTTTTGAAGGGTTTCTTGACAATCTGTTTTGCTGTCGGGAAAGTATCGTTGACCTGATCTATTTTTTCCTGTATCACGGCGCGAATGTCATCGCACTGATAGTCGGGGTCGGGGTATACTTCGGCGGTGATCTGACCGTTTTTATCATAGACCACGATCTCTTTGATCGGCGCAAAATAAGCAAACTGATTTTCGATCTCTTCGGGTGATACATTTTCGCCGTTTGAGAGAATGATCAGATTCTTCTTTCTGCCTGTGATATAGAGATAGCCGTCTTCGTCTTTATAGCCCAGATCGCCTGTCATCAGCCAACCGTCCTCGGACAAGGATTTCGCCGTTTCTTCGGGGTTTTTATAATACCCCATCATGACGGACGGGCTTTTAGCCTGAATTTCTCCGTCTGTAATACGGACTTCGCACCCAGGCACCACTCTGCCGACGGATTCGGGCTTCGGACAGTCCTTTACGCCTGTGCAGATTCTCGGAGAACATTCTGTCATGCCGTAGCCCTGAGCGATCTCAATGCCAAACTCACGGAAACCTTTGATGATCTCCGGACTGAGGTAAGCGCCGCCCGAGTAAATGATCTCAAAATCTTCACCGAACACTTCTTTGCCGACAGCTAACTTGTCGCCGTCCTCCCCTGCCATCTGCTTCATGCGGTTCAGGATAGACGCGGAGATCATCGGCACAAAGGTCGTATCTGCGGGTCGGAATATTTTGAGATTCTTGATGATATGCATCAGGGAATCGTTGACGCATATCACTCTGCCGTACCACATACCGCAAAGAATGTCGCAGGTGAAGCAGAACACATGATGGATCGGCAGCACCGTCATACGCTTCTTTCCGTGATAGCCCAGATCGGGCTCACAGGTGGTATTGTCGATGAGGTTAGCGTTGCTCAGCATAACACCCTTGCTCTTGCCTGTTGTACCTGAGGTGAACAGGATCGCCGCAAGTTCTTCCTCCTTAGAAGAAGATGTCGGCATTTTGCCTGCATATTCACTGATGATATCGCCTAAAAACAGCATTCCCTCCGCCGGCTTATGCAGATGGATATAATACCGCACCTGTGGACACATCTTTCGGCGTTATTGGCATTATCCAGCGGCACGGAAACATTTCCGCCGCACTGAATGCCGAACCACGCAGTCAGATATTCGTAGCTTGTGACGCCGATGACAGCGGCATGAACTCTTCCTTTGAATGTTTCGTTGAACCATGCGCCCAGACTGTCGCAGTCCTGACGGAACTGCACGTGATCGTGTTCAACATATTCTTTCTTTTTATACTCGATCACAAACGGTTCATGTCCGAAACGTTCTGCGGTATAATACACCAAATCTTTCAGAGTTTTTACTTCACTCATTCCTTGATCCCCTCTATGTATGCGATCAGCTCGCCCACTGTTTTACTTTTGGCAGCCTGCGCCTGATCGATCTCTACATCAAATTCATCTTCACAGTCGCCCAGCATACAGATGAAATCATAGGAATTAAAGCCAAGATCTTCTGCGAAGCGGGATTCTTCGGTGATGCTGTCGGATGCAACGTCTACATAATTGGTAATAAGCTCTTTTAATTGGTCTAACATGATGGTAATTCCTCCTGAATCAAGTCATTTCAATGATCTCACGAATGGTCTTATCGGGGTTTTCGATGCTGCGGAACAGAACACGTCCTGTGAAGTAATACAGGAACTCGATCTCTTCGGGTGTAGCGGAGTCTTTCTGATAGCCGAAATGGAAGGTCAGACCGCCGTCACCGGGGCGGTGCATTGCGGTGATATAGAACGGCTGAGGCTGTTTGCCGCTGCAGTACCATCTGCTCTTGAACGGGATATCCTTCAGATACGGCACAAGGCTCTTTCTGGTCGCAGGCTGGTAAGTAAAGCTGACAGAGTCATATACAGCGCCCGCAGGGAGGTTATAGACCTGACGCTGTTCTACAAAATACCGCATGGTCGAATAATCGGCGTGCAGGAACATTTCCTGCTGTTCTTTATTGATGATCTGCATGGATTCCAAAACGGTCTTATCCAGATCGATAATGGTTCTCAAAGGCAGGCAGTGCATACGCACACCGCCGCATCTTTTGTTCAGCAGTGTCGAACGGCGGCTGACAAAATCTCTGATCGTAATGTCCGTTTCGTTATTGTTGAATTTTGACAGTACGGTGCGGATCGCATGAAGCAGTACCACACTGGTGGGGATATCATGTTCTTCGGCAAAAGCGATGATCTTGTCGGTCGATTCCACGTCCAGATCATACGTAACGGTAGCGCCGTCACCGTTCTGAGTGGGCAGGCGACACCAGCGGATGGTCGGGTCGTTCATATCCTGACGGAGCGTTTGCAGTCTGCCCATACCTGTAAAGTCTGTATACATCGGTTCGGGACAAGCAAGTTTAGCGTGCCAGTATGCTTCGTCACGCTTAGCCTTTTTCGAGCCGGGATATTCAAGATCTTTCTTGACGGATTCGATATAGGATGTCGTGGGAGCAGGATATGGCAGGTCATACATCAGGTGGCAGTAGATATCCATGACGTCCTTTGTAAACGCAACCACAGAGCCTGAGTCTGCGCAGCAGTGGTGGACGTTGCAGTAATAACCGTTGTATCCGTCGGGCATGGAAACGATCACGATACGGTTCAATTCGCCGCCGAAAGTATCAAAGGGCTGGGAAGTCCATCTTTCCAGGATCGACTGCGCCTTTTCTTCGGTCAGCGCCGAGAAATCGTAATATTCAAAATGACGGTTCTGATACGGCTCGACATACTGCCACAGCTCATTGGTTTCGGGGTCTTTCCACAGGCGCAGACGCATTGCTTCGCATCTTTCGACTGCTCGGTTCAGCGCTTCACGCAGAACAGAAAGATTCAGATCATATTTCAGAAACGTTCCCGTACCGATATTAACGATCTCTTGTGTCGGGCTGAGCTGCAGGGTGTACAAATGGATCAGCTGTGCAGGGGTGACAGGGTAGCATTCTCTTTTGATGCCACCGATTATTTTTTCCATTACAAATACCTCCGTTTCATTCTCTGTCGGTCTTTTTTACAATTGTACCATTCTTGGTTCGTCTTGTCAATCATATATAGATAGATAAGAAAACTTTCTCGATTTTTGTCAGTTACGACAAAAAATCAAGGAAATCACTGTTGATAAATGCCTTTTTTTGCCAACGCCATGAAAAAATATGCGCACAAAAAGCCCCGACAGAATCACTGCCGGGGCTTCATCATCTACACTGAGATATCAGAGAATCGAGAAACATTTTATAACTCTACCATCGGACTCATTCCCTATTTCAATCAAATTCAATCCACAGGCTCATATCAGAGCCGTCATCCACATAACTATTACATGGGACTCAATCCTTTGCTTGAAAATGTATATGAAAACTGCTGTCAGTCAAATCCTATCCTATTACAGAAACGCATTCGGCAGAAGATTCATGCACCAACTGCCTCGAGTAAAAACCCTTAATACTCTGCTTAGAAGGCAAGCCGTTTTGCCTGCCCACAAGATACCGAACGATCATCAGTAACCTGCGAAGCTCTCTGCACGGGACGGAGGAAATGCTAAAAGTTCAGCCTCTCAGACACGTTTTCTCCCGTCCTAAGGAGACAATCCCCGTGTGTCAGCGGTTGCGGCAACAATCAGAAAACATCTGTTCTGCCCTATATTCAATTGTGAGTTTTTGTCAAACGCCCTTGCCATCCTAT
>ONYV01000180.1 GCA_900322105.1 uncultured Eubacteriales bacterium
ATGTCTGCATTGTCGTCATTCCTTTGCTATGGTTTGCATCACGGTGTCAATGTCTGCATTGCCATCATTCCTTTGCTATGGTTTGCATCACGGTGTCAATGCCTGCATTGTCATCATTCCTTTGCTATGGTTTGCATCACGGTGTCAATGCCTGCATTGCCATCATTCCTTTGCTATGGTTTGCAGAAGAAAAACAAGGAGGGAAACGCCAATGTTCCCTCCTTGCCGAACACTGTGTGAAATTTTAGGCTTATGCTTCGGGAGCAAAGTTATCTTTTCCTACTCCGCAAAGAGGACATGTCCAATCCTCAGGGATATCCTCAAAGGCTGTTCCTTCTGCAATGCCGTTATCGGGATCTCCTGCATAGGGATCATAAACATATCCGCAGACCTCGCAAACATACTTTGTCACTGAAAACACCTCCACTCTCTTCAATTTCTACCCCCATTATACACTACCCCCACCCCCCTTGTCAACGGCGCCGCAGGCTCTGCGCCGCAGGCAGGAGGCGGAGGGCAATTACGGTGATGTCGTCGTCGTGACCGTCGTGACGGCGGGCGGTGGCTTCATCGTTGATGAGATGGGCGAGTTCCTGCATACTTTTGTCTTCCCATGACATGATGATGTGTTCGATCCAATCTTCGCCGCAGGCAACAGCGCCATCGGATACCATCACGATGATGTCGTCTGACGAGAGCATATCGGCAGTACAGGTGAAAGAAACGTCAGAGAGTATGCCAACAGGCAGGGACGGCGTTTCAACACGGTACATTTCACCGTTTTTTCGGATGAACGACAGCGCAGCGCCTGCTTTGTGAAACTCTGTTTCTCCCGAATACAGATCGACCGAAACCACGTCCAGAGTAGAAAGTGACTCATCTCCCGACTTGACCATCAAAGCAGAATTGACGACTTTCAGTCCGCAGTCAAACCCTAAACCTGCCTTGATGAGCTTGGAAAAAATACTCACCGCCATGCCGCCGTCTACTGCCGCTCTGCCGCCTGTTCCCATCCCGTCGCTGAGTACCGTTATCATCCTGCCCGTGCCGTCCAAAAAATAGCGGAAATGATCGCCGCTGAGAATGCCGCTGCCGCAGGTATGCTGACTGCCTGCGATCTCTACATCAAACACAGGACGTTCACACAGCGTAATGCGGCATCTGCCAAAAGCGGCGGTGATGTTCGGTTCTTCAAAACTCCTGCCGCAGACTTTGGATATCTCTTTTGTGATCAGCCCACGCTTCAGCTTCTGACGGTCTTCGTCATAGATCTCCGTTTCTACCGTCATCCTGCCGATATGATCGACACGACAGCTGACGTTGATCGGAATCAGACCGAGTTCTTTGCATTTCATGGAAATGCGGTCGGAAAGCTCATTGTCAAAGCACTCATAATTTTCATATTCCTCCGCCATTTCTCCTAAGATATCGCCCAGACCGCAGAACTGTCCTGCCACCACGTTCCTGACTTCTTCCACACGCTTGGAAGCGGCTTCTGACGCCACATAGCTTTTGTAGTGCAGATTGATGGCAGCCGTCATTTCGGGACAGCGGCAGCACTTGCGGCGAAAATCCTCACGCAGTTCTTCCACACGGATCATTCCGTTTTTTTGCAGTTTTTCGCTGTAGACCTCAAACGATTCTATCGTCATACCGTCACGGTGCTTCCAGCAAAACGCCCTGAGTCCGCATCTGCCGCAGGTATCCTCCACCGCTTTCTCATATACGTTTTTCAAAGTCGGGGTCACGATCCCCGACAGCTTTCTTGCCACCTCTTCCACATCCTCCGAAACATCCGACAAGGCTTTTGACGCAAAATCCAGCCGCATGATGATCGACCGCCTCAGTCCTTCACTGTGTTCGTCCCTTCTGCCTGTCATAAACACAGCCGACAGGAAATTACCCGTATTTTTGGGCAATATCAAAAAGATCACAGAGGCAAGACCCGACTCATACAGGATAGTGATGACACGTTCGGGAGAAGATGTCTGCAAAGCAATGACGCTGCATCCGAGCATAAACACAACAACTGTCACGATCCTTCCGATATGTGAAAAGATACCGCACAAAAGACCGCCGAAAGCATAGGCAGCGCCGATAAAAACAAGCTCATCCGACGAAAAACTCAGCACCGACCCTATGGCGACTCCTGCCACAGCGCCCCCTGCAGCGCCGCCGTATTTTGATGCCATCAGGATACAAAACACCGCAGCGACCCTCCCGACAGAGATCACCCATACCGATATGCCGCTGAGCGCCAGAATGCCGATGCATCCGCTCATCACAAGACAGGCGACTTCGGGCATTGTGAGCATACCAAGACTTTTCGTTCCCTGAAGGATGATATTTGTTTTAGAGAAAAAGTAGGCAGCGCCTGCGCCAAGCAGGGCTTCCAGCACAAACCCCAGCGCCGCTTCCGCCTGAAATCCGCTCACGCTCATAGCGGCAAACCCTGTTGCAAGTGTCGGCACAAAGCAAACGACAGCCGCATAAAGGGAATGGCGGTTGATCTGACGAAGATCGCCGAGCGTCCAGCGGATGGCAAGCACCGCCAGCATCGCCGCAATATACCGAAACGGATTTCCTCTGTCAGAAAAGACGAGGTAGCCTGCAACCGAACCGATCAGCACCGCAAGAATACCCTTTTTCGGAACAGCGGCTGCTGCGCTGATGCCAAAAGGCGCATATTTCCCGAACAGCGTTCCGCCTGCCGCAATAAACCCGATCCCAAAGCAGGCGACCTGCGGAAACACTTTCTTTCCCACAGCGCTTTGCAGCAAATCCTGCGCTGAAAATCTTGTCCATAGTTCACGAACTTTCAAAGCCATCCACCCCATCTTTTTTCTTTTTATCATACCACGTTTCTGCCGCTCTCTTTGTCGCAATCTGTCCTGCATATCAGGAGAGAGAGACACAAAGCCCGGTGCAAAAAAGACAAGTAAGACGGTGCTTCGGAAGTTTCCGAGGAAGTCTGATGCTGATATCACGCATAACAATGCTCACGGAAAGCAGAACCCCATAAGTGGCGGCAGCGGCGGCGAAGCCAATCCTTGATGCCATCGAATGCAGATGTGAATAATTTTGTCGAATGATCGTTTGTTCTTTTCATAATGATCTTCCTTTCATTGTTTGTGTTGAAAAAGTTGACTGTCCTTGTCTGTTTCATACGAAACACTCCTTTCAGGTCTTGGCGGTTCTCTTGTGTTCTGAAAACAGTATAACAGATCCATATTGACAACATCTTTACAAACCGGAAGTCCGATCAAAAAAACACTCTTCCGAATCCTTAAAGCAGCTAAACAAACTGTTGTTTCCGAGGAAGTCTATTAAATAAGTCATTTGCCAAAAGGCAAAAGAAAGCAAAATAAACAGACAGTAACTGACGCATAAACAACAAAGCCGCAGCCCTGCAGATCGTAACGGTCTTGCAGGGCTGCGGTGTTTTTTGTTTTTGGGGCTTCAAGCCCCATTTTCGGCGGGAGGTGGTTTGCTTGCCTGACTTGAAAAAGCACACCTGTTGCTTTACCGGTCACAGAGA
>ONYV01000047.1 GCA_900322105.1 uncultured Eubacteriales bacterium
GTGGAGAAAAAGATTTTTGTGACAGCTTGGGAATCAGATCGTTTTGCAGAAAGATCAGCTCATCGTTTTCCATGATGCCAAAGCACTTGCCGAAAGGAGAAGAAAATGCGCCGACAAAACGGTCGGCTTCCTGTATTTGTGTGGCAAGGTAGATCTGACAAACGGACGAGGCAGGGTTTTTGTATACGGTAAAAACGCCGTTTGAGATGTGTTGTATCAGGCGAACAGATGTATGCAGGTTTATGAGCGCGTTGCTTTGGGGGTCGTCGGGAATGCGGTCGGCGGCGGTCAGGATGACGGGGATAGGAAGATGATGCAGGCACAGTCCGAGCATGGCGCTGCTGTAGGAAAGCGTATCACTGCCGTGAGTGATGATAATGCCGCTGTAAGGCGACAGATCTTTTTGCAGGAGATAGCGGATGATCCTGACCCAGTGCTGTTTTTGAAGGTTTTCGCTGAGAATGTCCATCAGGGGGACGATCTCAAAGGAAATGTCTGTTTTGCAGATACGACGGTACAGATCAAGAGCATGGCAGGATTCGCTCCCGGTTCGGATAATGCCGTGATCCGACACACTTCCGATAGTGCCGCCCGTCTGCAGAAAAAGGATCGGTTTCATAGAATGCCTCTTTTCTGAAATAACATGGTTGGTTTGTCTTTTATCAGACTTCCTCGGAAGTTTCCGAGGAAGTCTATTATACGCTAAAAAGAATTGATTTGCAAATCAAAGGATGCTATAATGTTTGTAATATAAGATTATGATATGAAAAGGTGATGCTTTTATGCAGATCGATCTATTCGATCAGGAATTCTTGAATGTTTCATCAACTGTGCTGCTGTGCGGCGCATTGGCGGCGGTTTTGATGACGGTCATACTCTATCTTGCCGCTTTGTGTGATAAGGTGATCGAAGCGGCGGCGCTGAGCGCACTGAAAACACTGAACACCGAAAAATCGGGAGCGGCAGAAAAGGCGGTCTCTTTGAAAATGAACGCCGAAAGTATTCAGCGCCGCTTGAAAACGGCCGCTGTCTTTCAGATCATCGGTCTGGCAGCGATCTTCTTTTTGCTGTATTGCTATCCGATCGCAAAGGGGCTGAACCGTGTGATCGGGAATGCGGGGGCGTCCTTATTGCTGTCAGGCGTTCTTCTGTGGGTGCTGCTGACGGTGCTGTGTGCAGTCTTTGGCAGTTTTCTGCCGAAAAGAGCGGCGGTCGTTTCACCTGAAAAGTCTTTGCTGCGGCTTTGCACCTGCGCTAAGGTGATCGCTGCGGTGTTTACTCCGCTGTCGCTGTTAGCAAAAGCACCGGAACGGCTGCTTTCTATGATCTTTGTCAAAGAGGATAAGTCGTCGGGCGCTAATAACGATAATCCAACAGAAGAAAAGATCCTGATGATGCTTGGCGAGGGTGAAGAAAACGGTACGATTGAAGAAAACACGGGCAGCATGATCGAAAATGTGCTGGACTTTGACGACAAGACTGTCGGAGAGATCATGACGCACCGTAAGGATGTTGTGGCAGTGAGAGAGGACGATACGCTGGAGAAGCTGCGTGAAACGGCGGTGAAAAGCGGCAGATCAAGGATCCCTGTCTATCGGGATGACATAGACGATATTATCGGCGTGATCTATATCAAAGACCTGCTGTCACTCATCGGCAGAAAGGACTTTTCCGAAACGATCGATAAGACCATCATCCATGACGCTGTATATGTACCCGAATCGAAACGATGCAGCGAGATGTTTGAATATATGACGGCGCACAAAACGCAGATCGCCGTTGTGGTGGATGAATTTGGCGGCACGGGCGGCATTATTACGATGGAAGACCTGATCGAGTCCATACTTGGCAGCATTCAGGATGAATACGATAACGAGGATGACGGCATTCGTCAGGTGAACGAATACAGCTTTCAGGTAGACGGCGCAACACCGCTCGACGAGATCGAAGAGCTGACAGGCATTTCTTTTGAACAGGACGAAAGCGACACCATCGCAGGCGTGATGCTTGACCGTATGGGACATATCCCGAAAAGCGGAGAGCATCCGTCCATTATGATCAACGGAACAAGATTCACCGTTTTGGAAGTAGACGGAAGACGTATTTCACGGGTATTGATCGTGAAGTATCACAAGAATGGTAAGGAAACCATACAGAATACATAAAAATGAAGCAGCACTCAGGATTCTGAGCGCTGCTTTTTTAGGATAGTGCCGTAAATGTGCGTCATGCCGTCAAACATACTGTCTTAGGGGATGTTTGACAGGAGAGATTCTGCTGCTGTTTCGTCAACGAAGCATTCGATATTGCCGTTGAGAACAGCAAACACTTTTCCTGATGTGTCACGGTAGAGGGCAAATTCATCGGTGATCGAATCATGTTCATAATGGTATGTGATACGGAGCAGCTCGGAAGCGCCTTTCAATGAATCAGGCTTTTCAGCGGTACGCTGTAGATCGGAAAGACCTGTCACAAACAGGGAATACAGATTGTAATCCACTTTCTGACCGTCTTTTTTGACGTTGATGATCTCCGTTTCATAGTAATCATCGTTCAAAGACGGTTCTCTTTCGGTAAGAAGATCATACGCTTTGCCGTCCTTAGTGACGGTGAGACTTTTGACTTCACTGATGGCGCAGGGGAAAACATTGTCGGGGAGGAAGTTTTCCTTTTGCGGATGATAAAACTCATATTCCGCCGACTTTGCCTGACAGATCATGCTGCCGCCCTTTACCATCACACAGAACATATCCTGCTGATCGGGTGCGGAGGCGATCAGCGTCAGTTCGCTGCCGTCCTCGCCTTTGATCGTCAGTATTTCATAAGGGTCGTTCAGTCCGCAGGCTTTGATATCCTGATCGGTCGCATTGACGGCATAGATCAGAGACGGTTTCAGGTTGAAAGCGTTGTTCAGGAGCTTGTTTGTCTTGTTGGTGTCGCAGGCATAGCGCGCAGGGGATTCCATCAGATACAGCGACTGATAGCAGGTGTAACCGTTTGCGGTAATGCGGATCGGTTCGGGGTAGGCTTTGCCGCTGAGAGTGACAGAACTGACGTTTTCGATCGAGCCTGTCATGGTCTTATCAAAAAGCTGCAGCCGTTCGATCAGCAGGGCATCTACCAAGGTGTTCTGAACAAGATAGATGTTGTTTTCTCCGTCCATTTTCAGATAAGTGCCTTTGTTGTCGGGCGCTTCACCGCCGATATGGAAACAGACCGAAGAACCGTCCCGAAAACGGGCTTTGACCGTTGCCACAGGCGGCTCAAGACCAAACTCTTTGTCACGCTGTCCTGTTTTGTCAATGACTTCCTTTGCCGCCATATAGCTGCACTGGGCGGCAATATGGTTTGTGATGGACTTATCAAGCATCAGGTCGGGGTACTCCTGCATGGTAAAGATCACGTTTGGATCGTCAGAAGCTTCGTTGACAGCGGAAATGGTCGGATAGAGAGTTCCCGCGGAGCTTTCGGGCGTATATTCATAGGCTAACAGCTCATATTCGCCGCCTTGATTGGTGATCGTGATGGATTCTGCTGTCAGAGCGGTTTTGTCAAACAACAGGATCTCGTTGTTGTCATCTGCGGTGATCTTGTTTTCTTTTTCGGAAGGCATGACAAGTACCGTGATGAGAGCGGCGATCAATACGCCCACTGCCACCGCTGCTGCAATGAACAGCCTGAAGTTTTTTCTCATAGTGATGCCACCTCCCGTTATTTATGCCGTCTGAGCAAAAAGACGGTGAATCCGACACCCAAGATCAGGATGGGTATCAGCGCATAGACGACAAAGCCTAAATTGGCGGCAGTCTGCTGACTGATATTGATATCGAACTGAGAGATCACCTTGTCAGCGAGGGTAACATGGCTTGCTTCACGGTGATTGACAGAGGCAAGCAGTGTTGAGAAATACTTCTGATTGCTGTAAGCAGAGCCGTAATAGGACTTTGTAAACACACGGTAAGTACCTGAAACGACTAACACAGACGGGTTGTCCACACTGCCCTGACGTCCTTCGGCAAGCACAAAGGTGTTGCCCGTGATAGCGGAAGAAACATCCCAGCTGTCGTCTGCGTCAAAGGGACACAAGCCTGAATAATCGGAATAGGAGAGCAGCGGCTGAGCAACCTCGGCGTTCAGAATCGAGATCGGGCGGGAATAGCCTGTGATGACGGGGTGGGAATCTTTGATGAGGGAAGTGTATCGGTCGGAGAAGAACTGACACATAATGCCGTCATAGAAATTGGAAGAGCTGCTGTTGATACGGCTGCTGTCTGCTTCAAAAGCAAAGCCGTGTTCAAGCTCCATGCCGTATTCTGACAGCAGGGCATCCAGATGAGGCGTGCTGACATCCTGTGAATCAGCGGCAAAGAGCAGGGATTTTCCGTATTTGCCGTCTTTTTTCAGAAAGCTCCTGAGCTTTTCCACAGCGGTTTCGGTATAATCCTGAGCAGGGGCATAGATCAGCACCATGTCTGTATCGGAAGGAATATCGGAGGCATTCAGGGAAAGCTCGCAGACATGATAGCCGCTCGAATTCAGCGTTTTGACAAAATACGAGTAGTCCTGACTGCAGTTGTCGGTGATGAGGACAACGTTTGTGAGTTCTTCTGTTGTCACGCTGACGATCGCATTGTCGAGCGCCGTTTCCGCTTCGGAGGATGCGATGTATTGATAGCTGTCGGAATATGTTTCAAAATGATACAGATCACTGACGGTCAGAATACGGCTGTTGTCACCGCAGGCGATGATGATATCGGTCGTGCTGAGTGTTTCGGAAGGGTATTGTTCTACAAAAGTCGGATTTCGCACGATATCCACATAGCGTACTTCGATCATGCCTTCGGAGTATTTTTCCATTTCCTCCGCCATAAATGCAGTCTGCTTGCAGTAGGGGTCGATGGCGATATAGGCGCTTCTTTCCGACAGGAACGTGACCGTTACTTTTTTGCTGACTGCTTTTGCAATATTCACGGACTGTTCTGTCAGCGCAAAGGACTTATTGGAGGTCACGTCAGCAGTCAGAGCGGAAAATTTGTCTGTCAACGTTCCTGCAATCAGGTTGACGAGGACAAAGCAGACCAGCACTAACAGCGTGATGCCGCCTGAAAGCAGCGCATGGCGCATTTTGCGGCTCATCGTTTTTTTTACGGGCGGAGATGTATTGTTCTTTGATACAGCAGTGTCTGCTTGACGTGCAGGGTCGATCTTTTCCGATTCCTGCGGATCGTTTGTGATCGGTGAGGACGTATCTGCTGCCGTTTGTACTTGATTGTCAGAAACAGGCATATCGGGAATGTTCTTTTCGTTTTCGCTCATTTGAAAAAGCCTCCTTTCAAGCCCATCTTCTGCGGTCGATGACTCTTTCTGTCAGGAAGAGGAACAGCAGTGTGACGCTGATAAAAAATACCACATCCGACAGAGAGATCAGACCCAGAGAGAAGTTTCCGTATCTTGCCTGAAAGGAAAGAGCCCCCAAAAAGCCTTTCAGCCAGCCCCAAGGCACGGTAGAAGCAATGGTGTCCAGCACGCTGATGAGGACATTTGCCGCAAAGGAAAAGATGGCGGCGATCATCACGCTTTCGGTCAGTGAAGAGATAAAAATGCCGATCGCAATGAATGCCGAGCCCATCAGCAGCATGGAAAAGATATTGCAAAAGATCACGCCAAAGTCAGGTGATGATACAAAGGACAGAATGATGCCGTCCACAAGATAAGCGGAAAGACAGAGCAGCAGCATTACAAGCGGCGAGAGAAATTTTGCGATAACAATGGAAGGAATGCTGACAGGCGCTGTCAGGAGCGCCTGGTCTGTTTTGCTTTTTCTGTCCTCCGCAAACGAACGCATGGTCAGCAGCGGTATCAGGAACAGTACGATGAAAAACATACTCTGGAATACGCCGTACATTGAGGACTGACCTGTATATAAGCACTGTACATAGAAGAAAATGCCGTTGAATGCCATAAAAGCCGCTAAGACGACATAGCCGACAGGAGAGGTGAAATAAGAAGCAAGCTCTCGTTTGAATATTGCAGACATGATTACGACAAACCTCCCGTTTGATGATTTTTTTCGGTGATGATCTCCAAAAACAGGTCCTCAAGGGAAGCGCCTGCCGGCTGCATCAGTAAGATGCTGCCATCTGTTTTGGCTACTGCACGGTAGATCAGGCGGCGGATATCTTTTTTGGATTCAACAGTGAAACCGTAGCAGCCTTTTTCCGTTTCACCGAGTTTTGTTACGCCGATCACGCCGTCAATGCCCCTGAGCGCAGAAAAAGCAGTCTGTTCTCTGCCTTCGATGACAAGACGGATGACAGTCGTACCCTTGCCAACGCCTGTCAACTCGTCTACTTTTCCTGCGGCGGCGATCTTGCCGTGATCGATGATAACGATCTTGTCACAGGTCGCCTGAATTTCGGAAAGCACATGAGAAGACAAAATGACGGTATGTTTTTTGCCTAAGTCAAGAATGAGCTTTCGCATTTCGATGATCTGCGCAGGGTCAAGACCGACAGACGGTTCGTCAAGAATGAGTACGGGCGGATCGCCCAAAAGCGCCTGTGCAAGCCCCACACGCTGACGATATCCCTTGGAAAGATGCTTGATGATGCGGTTTCGTACTTCTTCGATGGACACCGATTGACAGATACGGTCGATATGCTCTTTTTTTGGCAGAGAAACACGCTTTAAGCGGAACATAAATTCCAGATATTTCTGTACGGTCATGTCGTTATAAAGCGGCGGTATCTCAGGAAGATAACCGATGCGCTTTTTGGCTTCTTTCGGGTCATCTAAAATACTCACGCCGTCGATCAGCACTTCTCCGCTGTCACTGGAAAGGTAGCCTGTAATGATGTTCATGGTGGTAGACTTCCCTGCGCCGTTGGGTCCTAAAAAGCCTAATATATCGCCTTTCTTCACCTGAAAGCTGATATCATCCAGCGCAAGACTGCTGCCATAGCGTTTTGTCAGATGCTGTACTTCGATCATAAATGTAACCTCCGTTCTGAGTGTATTCCGCAAGATCGCAGAACTCATAGCTGCTGCGGTCAGATATCGATCTCCAGAAGGACGGGGCAGTGGTCGCTGCCGTAGATATCGGAGAGGATGTCGGCGCGTTTGATCTGATCCTTGATGCGGTCGGAAACAATAAAGTAGTCGATGCGCCATCCTGCGTTTTTTTCTCTTGCTTTGAAACGGTATGACCACCAGCTGTAGCGTCCTGTTTCGTCAGGATGCAGATAACGGAAGGTGTCCGTGAAGCCGCTTTTAAGCAGCGTATCGATCTTTTCACGCTCTTCATCAGAAAAACCTGCGTTGCCGCGGTTGGTTTTCGGGTTTTTCAGGTCGATCTCCTCATGTGCCACATTGAGGTCGCCGCAGTAGATGACAGGCTTTTTCTGATCGAGTTCGGTCAGATAGTGTTTCAGATCGTCCTCCCACTGCATTCTGTAGCCGATCCTTTTCAGACCATCCTGCGCATTGGGCGTATAGACGTTGACTAAATAGAAGGTTTCTGTTTCAATGGTGATCATCCGCCCCTCGTGCGCATGATCGTCAATGTTCATTCCGTTATATGTAACCGAGAGCGGCGTATGCGGTGTAAAAACAGCCGTACCCGAATAGCCCTTTTTTTCGGCGCTGTTAAAG
>ONYV01000217.1 GCA_900322105.1 uncultured Eubacteriales bacterium
CCTGTTGTTTCTAAATCCACTATTACAAAGCTATCTTCAAACATAATTTTACCGTCTGTCTCATATATTTTAATGTATCCATTTTCTTTTTCCTCCACTATTCCGCATAGATCAGCTTTTTGGACAATACCGCAGATGTGCTGTGAGAGTTTCGTCAATACCAAAATTAAATGAGTATTCCGTTACAGTGATCGATCTCATGCTGGATGATCTGAGAAGTGAAGCCCGTATATGTACCTTTATGCTTTTTGAGCTGCATACATTCATATTCGACCTCGATCCGCTCATAGCGCCGTGTTTTTTTCGTACCGTCAAGCGACAAACAGCCTTCTTCGGCTTCGTAAGACGCTGCGGAATGGGACACGATACGAGGATTCAGCATGACCATCGGTACTGCTCCATCGTAAAAAACTATGATACATTTGCTCACGCCGATCATATTGCCTGCCAGCCCCACACATTCGCCTGCATGGGCTTTCAAGGTATCCAGGAGATCCTGTGCGTGCGGAATGTCTGACAGGGTCGCAGGTGTGGATCTTCTCATCAAAAACATGACATCGTGTACAATCGGTTTTACCATTTATTTTCACTCCTGTTCTGCTTGCAAGTATAAATCCGTTTTCTTGTGTAACACTAAGACTATCTATTGTAAAAGGAGAATGATAACATGACATTGATCACCTGCAGCGAAAAATGCATTCATCAAGCGGAGGGCTACTGTACCCTCGGACAAGTGTCCTGCGTTCGTGATATCTATTCAAAGGGGTGCGTCCATCAGGAAAAGCCTGTGGTGTCTTCCCTCTCACTCAACCGCCCAGCGCAGAAACGGCCTCTCTGATATTTTTGACGGCAATGATCTCAATATCACAGTCCTTTGGCAGGACAAGTCCTTTCAGGTTATGATATGGGATGATACAGCGTCTGAAACCAAGTCTGGATGCTTCTGTCACACGCATGGCAGCACGGTTCACGCTGCGTATTTCCCCTGTCAGACCCACTTCTCCAAAAGCGATCAGGTCTTCGGAGACCACAATATCTTTCAGGCTGCTGACCAATGCAAGTGCCAGCGCTAAGTCTGTTGCCGGTTCATCCAACCGCAGACCGCCGATAACATTCACGTAAGCGTCCATGCTCGAAAAGAAATAACCGCAGCGTTTTTCCAGCACCGCCAGCAGCATGGACATTCGGTTATAGTCAAAGCCTGTGGACATTCTCCGCGCGTTGCCGTAGCCTGAATTGGTGACAAGTCCCTGAATCTCCGCCAAGATCGGACGTGAACCTTCCATCGTGCAGGCAACACAAGTGCCTGACACATTTTTCGGTCTGCCCGACAGCAGCATCAAAGACGGGTTTTCCACCTCGCTTAACCCGTTATCGCCCATTTGAAACACGCCGATCTCATTGGTAGAACCGTAACGGTTTTTGACGGCGCGCAGAATGCGGTATGACATCTGCTTGTCGCCTTCAAAATACAGCACGGCGTCCACAATATGCTCCAACACTTTCGGTCCTGCAATTGCGCCGTCTTTATTGACGTGTCCGACAACGATACAGGGAATGTCCAGTGATTTGGATGTCCTCATCAGAATATTGGTACATTCCCTCACCTGCGTGACGCTGCCGGGAGAAGAGTTCAGTTCTTTATAGTTCATCGTCTGGATCGAGTCGATCATCACAAGATCGGGAGATTCCGACTGTATCTGATCGGCGATCACCTCAATGTCCGTTTCTGTCATAATAAACAGATTGTCACTGTTGACGCCAAGACGTTCTGCACGGAGCTTGATCTGCCGTTTGGACTCCTCGCCTGAGATATACAGAATTTTCAGTATTTTTCCTAAATGACTGCATATCTGCAGCAGGATCGTAGATTTTCCGATACCCGGATCGCCGCCGAGCAGTACCAAAGAGCCTTTGACGATGCCGCCGCCGAGCACTCTGTCCAGTTCTTTCAGACCTGTATAATACCGCTGTTCGTCCTCTGTCGTGATCTTAGAGATCGGCACGGGAGAAGAAACAGGTTTTCTTCGCGCTGCGGTGAACGAAGAACTGTTTTTAGAGGTTTCCCGTATCTCTTCGTTGAGTGTATTCCATTCGCCGCAGGACGGACACTTTCCGTACCATTTACCGCTTTCGTATCCGCACTCCGAGCATACATACAGATTCTTGATCTTTGTATTTGCCATCTGATGTTCCACTTCTTTCTTGTTTACCCTTGTTTTTGATCTGCATAACCTGTGATGCCGCAGTAGATCGCAAATGCCATCTGCTGCTGATAGTCCCTTTGGCTGAGTTTTTTGGCTTCTTCTGCGTTAGACAAAAAGCCGCATTCCACGATAACAGACGGCACTTCTGCCTGTTTGAGAATATAGATGCTGTCATCGGCAGGTTTCAGTTCCCTTTTATTATCAGGTTGGAGCAGTCCTGTGACGGAGCTTCTGATCTGTTCGGCTAAGATCTCACTATCTTTTACCTGAGAAGCGTAAAAGAGCTGTGTTCCGAAATATTGCGGCTGCTCAAACTTATTCTGATGGATGCTGACAAGGATCTGTCTGCTGTCACGGTTGATGATCGAAACACGGTTTTTCAGATCGGACACTTTCTTTTCTCTGGTGGTGTTTGCGCTGTCGTCATAGATCGACCGATCGCTGTCTCTTGTCATCACGACATCATATCCGTTGATCTCCAGCATATCCCTCAGCATCAGCGCAATATTCAAATTGATATCCTTTTCATACAGCCCGTTATCCACAGCGCCGCTGTCCTCTCCGCCGTGTCCTGCGTCAATGACAACGACAGGTCTTGGATCAGCCGCAGCTTTTTCGCTGACAGTCGCCACAGACGATGTTTCCGTTATCGCCGCATACAGCAGTCCTCCGAACAAAAACAGGCAGATCAGCGAAAATGAACAGATTAGATAAACTTTCAGCTTGACCATTTTCTCACCTCTGTACAGTATATGTCCGAACCGTTCGTATCATACTCACAGTTGAAACAAAGCTGAATATGAGAAATAGGCGGTAACTACCCGTGACGGGACTTTCACCCGTTAGATTAGTGTCATGCCCGACACACAAAGAAAAGCGGTCCTGCGACCGCTTTGGGAAATATCAGCCAAATCGTTATGCTGAGATCATGATATCATATCGTATGTACAATTTTTGGTACAGAATATGAGATTTCATTAACAATCAGCTTGTTGTTTGTCGGCAACCGCTCTTTTTAGAAGCTCTGAGGTCAGTTCTTCCAAAACAAGTTCGCTCTCCTCTGCTGTTTCATTTTCTTCCGTCTGTTTGACAGGCGGATTGAGCTGAGCAGGATAGTAGATCGTTGGCGCATTTCCCTTGGATACGGCTGTGGAGTTTTCTTCCAGAGGAAGTGAATTACGGATATAGAAATCTTCCCTGATCGCAAGCAGCTTATCAAGACTTTTGCACAATCGGCGGTAAACGTTATCCAATCTATCATCCAGCGTCAGCGTACCGATCTTGATGTCACGCCGCAGAAAAACAATGTCTTCGCTGAACAGACGTATCTCTTTTTCTATCTCGTCGATCAGATTGATGGTGTCCATTGCCCGTTCCTGCGCTTCGTCAATGACGCTGTGCGCTCTGATCTCTGCGTTCATCTTGATCCTGACGAGGCTCTCCTGCAGTTCATCATAGCGTTTTGCTTTGAGGGCGATCGCATCATACTGTTCCTGAAGTTCCCGTTTTTCCTGCAATCGCTGATCCAGCTCTTTTTTGTAAGCCTGAATATCATTTTCGTGCTGCCCGATGTTTTCTGCCAGACGCATATGCGCATCCTGCAGGGACTGGTACAAAGCGTTTCGGGACGCTGTCATTTCGATCAGCGCAATACCCTTTTCGGTCGCTCTCAGTTCTGCCTGTTCCAGCTTCGTCTGCAAAAATTTGATCTGTTCCTCAAGAGTCAGTCTGCCCTTTGTATTTTCGGAAAGCTCGGAGTGCGTAATTTTCATTTCATCAGACATAGTTATGCACCTCATTGATTAGACTTCCTCGGAAACTTCCGAAGCACCGTCTTACTTGTCTCTTCTGCGCCGGGCTTTGTGTCTCTCCCTTGCATTACACCAAGTAGTGCTGCGGTCGAGACGCTTCGCCCGCGCCCGACACAAAATATCCTGCGTAATACGGCACTTCTCCAGTTCCCGAGGAAGTCTATTTCTTATGCTACTTATTATAGCATATTATCAAATATAAAATCAATAATTTTATCTATTATAAATAAAAAATAATTCTTGGCTGAACAGGCAGAAAGCTAAGGTCAGGCATTTCCCTTGTTCAAACCAAACAAGAATCATGCTCGATTTTTGTGCATAAAAGAATGTTATATTTCTAATAGTGAATATTTACATTGTTATGATGAAATGTATCAAAAAAGACTCTCATACAATAAGCACAGTCTTATCCGAAAATGAGCATCCTCAATCCTAACAGGATGAGCAGCACTCCGCCCACCGCTTCTGCTGCATCAGAACGAACATTTCCGAAACGCCGTCCCAGTATGAAACCCAACAGTGAGAGTGAAAATGCGGCTGCGCCGATCATGAGTACGGCAAGCAGCAGACTTCCGAACGTTTCTGCTTTCACGGCAGCAGGCAAAACCGTCCCAAGTGCAAGGGCGTCTATGCTGGTGGCGGTCGAAAGCAGCAGCAGTTCCTTCATTTTCAGCGTTTTGAACGTCACGTCCCTGCTCTTTCTGCTGTCGAAGATCATCTTGACGCCTAACAGCAGCAGGATCACAAAGGCCAGCGCCCATACCGCCGCGATCAGGATCGTCACGGTCCGGCTGATGCCCGCCAGGCTGTCGGAGACGCCGGTGATCATACTTA